>CAKQSC010000004.1 GCA_934271725.1 uncultured Clostridia bacterium | reverse complement strand
GCGATACCGCACGCGACGGCGAACGGAGCGGCAATAAGAACCAAGTCGACTAACTTGCCGCGGCAGACGGCGACGATAACGGAAAATAGAATTATAATAAAAGTTTAAAACGCCCCGCCCGACGGAAATAAAAACGCGCTTTTGCAACTTTTAAAGCATATAAATAATTAAACTCGCAAGATAATAAAACCCCGCCCGACGGAAATCTTTCCGTCGGGCGGGGTTGGTTTTTATATCGCCTTTTCGGGCTTACCTTATCGGTCGAGCAACGCTTTGACGATTTCCATACACGCAAGACTTGCTTTGAGTTTTAGTTCGTTGAACATTTCTATGCCCGCGACGTGAGAGTCGCTGACCGCTTTTATCATCAGACACGGCACGGCGTTTCGTTTGCACGTTATAAGTACCCCCGCCGACTCCATATCGCAGATATCGGCGTTATACGCCTTGCGTAAAAGGGCTTTCTTTTCTTCCCCGTCGACGAACTTATCGCCCGAAGCGCATCTGACCGTCGGCAGAGGTTTTATTTTTAACGCCTCGTTTAAAAAATCTTCGTCCGTCGAAACGTACTCGCTGTCGAAATAAACGTATTTGCCTACGGGACAGTTGTCTACGACGGACGTATCGAAGTCGTAATGAACGACGTCTTTAACGTAAGTAACGGTAAGCGGCGGGAAATCTTCTTTCAACGCCCCGACGACGCCTACGTTGATTATCTTGTCTACGCCGAAACACGCAATCAACAATTCCGTCGCAGCCGCGCCCATTATCTCGCCGACGCCGCTAAGTATCGCGTATACTTGATTTTTGCCTAAATCGTATTCAAGTACGTCGAAACAACCTTTTTCGATGCGGTTGCTTTTCGTTAGTTTTTCAAGTTCCGTAATGATGCCGTCTTCGCATGCGATTATCATTCCGAGTTTCATGTTTTTCTCCGTTTTTTCTTTATTTTACCATAAAAATAAGGTTACCGCAACCGTTTGTCGCGATAACCTTTTTCTTTCGTTTAAACTCTTTCGTATAAACTTTCCGTTTATTCTCCAGGCTCGGCGTTTTCGGGCATGGAAGAGTTCTTTTTCTTGTTCTTCAAACCCTTTACTTTTTGAGCAAGTTCGTCCTGCCCGTCTTTTATAAGCGTTCTCGCTTTGACGGAATTAGCGACGATAAGCGCGCCACCGACCATACCCAAAGCAAGCCCTATTATAAACTTTTCGTCCATAATTTCTCCTCGGCGTTTTCCTTTTACAGTTTGCCTCTCTTTACGCTTTTTATGCGCTTGTGAGGGAAAATCGCAAGGAAACAAACCGATTATACCATTTTTTCCGGCTCGAAATTATTCGGCTTTACTTTCTTTTTCTGATAATCTTCTATCGCCGACTTGATAGCCTCTTCCGCAAGAACGGAACAGTGTATTTTTTGCGGAGGAAGCCCCTCTAACTTCTCGACTACCTGCGCGTTGGTTACTTTAAGCGCGTCGCTTATTTTCATTCCTTTAATCATTTCCGTTGCGGTGGAACTCGTTGCGATAGCCGCCGCGCAACCGAACGTTTTAAACTTCGCGTCCGTTATAACGTCGTTGTCTATTTTCAAAGTTATCTGCATTATATCACCGCAGTTTGCGTTGCCTACCGTACCGATAGCGTCGTAATTTTCAACTTCGCCTACGTTTTTCGGATTTGAAAAGGCGTCCATTACTTTATCATTGTACAACATTCTTTTATATCTCCTTTTGCGCTGAATAAAGGACTCATCGCGCGAAGTCTTTCTACTATCTCTTTAAGTTTATCGACCGCATAGTCGATTTCTTCCATAGTATTGTGTTTCCCGAAAGTAAATCTTATGGAACCGTGCGCCGTAGCCTCTTCCACACCCATTGCGAGAAGCACGTGAGAGGGTTCAAGCGATCCCGAAGAACAAGCCGAACCGCTACTTACCGCTATTCCCGCCAAATCGAGGCTGAACAAAATGGATTCGCCCTCTATATAGTGAAAGGAAAAATCGGCGTTTGCGGGAAGCCTTTGATATCTGTCTCCGTTAAGCGTTACGTAAGGTATTTCTTTAAGCACCCTGTCGATAAATCTGTCTCTTAAAGCCGTTACGTATTCGTTGTTCTTTTCTCTATCGTTAACCGCTTCTTCGAGCGCGGTTGCCATACCCACGATAAGAGGCGTGTCCGTAGTACCGCCTCTGCGGTTTCTTTCCTGTTCACCGCCCGTTATCACGGAAGCAATCTTTACGCCCGTTTTAATGTATAAAAATCCTATTCCTTTGGGACCGTAAAACTTATGCGCGGAACAAGAAAGCATATCTACGCCGAGTTCCTTTACGTTTATATCGAGAACGCCCATTGCCTGAACGGCATCCGTAAAACAAACGATGCCGTGTTCGTGGGCGATTTTCGCTATTTCTTTTATCGGCTGAATGGTACCCACTTCGTTGTTAGCCGTCATAACGCCGATGAAAATCGTATCGGGGCGTATGGCTTTTTTCAACTCTTCGACGTTTACTATTCCGTTCTTTTCAACGTCGAGATAAGTTACCTCGAAACCGTCTTTTTCGAGTTCTTTCGCCGTCTTTAACATTGCGGGATGTTCTATCTTGCTTACGATTATATGCCTGCCTTTGTTCTTATGCGCCTCGCATATACCGCGTAAAGCCCAGTTGTCCGACTCCGTTCCGCCCGAAGTAAAATATATCTCGCTCGATTTCGCGCCGATAAGGCTTGCTATTTCGTCTCTCGCCTCGTCAACCGCTTTTACGGCGTTTCTGCCGAACATGTGCTGACTGTTAGGGTTGCCGAAGTTTTCCGAAAAATAAGGTATCATTTTTTTCAAAGCGGTTTCGCTTAAAGGCGTGGTAGCCGCATGATCGAAATAAATAGGTAGATTTACCATTTTTTCTCCTTTAATTTACGTTGCCCGTAGCAACGTCTTTAAGTGTAATATCGTCAAGAAGCGCGTTTATGCCGTCGTACAGTTTTTTCCATACTCCGCTCGTAGGGCAACATTTGCATTTACCCCCGCCCGAAACACATTCGATTATTTCCATATCGTCTTCGAGAGTTCTTACGACTTCTCCGACGGTTATTTTTTCGGGTTCTCTCGAAAGGTAATAGCCACCCTGCGCGCCACGCGTAGAAGATATCACGTTTCTTGTCTGCAATTTTCTCAATATCTGTTCGAGATATTTGGGCGATACCCCCACGATTTTACCGAGTTCGCTCGCGCTGGTCGGTTCTTTGCCGTAGTTTACCGCAAGATAATGCAAAGCCATTAAACCGTAATGAGTTTTAGACGACAATTTCATTTCTATCAATCCCTACTAATTTACTTGCAATTCAATTATATATATTATTATGTTTATTGTCAAGCGTATAATGCGTTTTTTTCGCAAAAAAATAAGGGCGGAAACCGCCCTTGATTTTATTTTTTCGTTTAACTCTCCGTTTTTATCTCCCATTCGGGAAGAGTAACCGTAGTAGCGTTCTTCGAGTGATAATATTGATAAGACAACTCATCGCTAGTGCCGGATATAATTATAACTCCGCCGGCAGACGGAAAAGATATTTTCATAAGATCCGTGCCTTCTATATTCATAGTATACATACCGGTTTCTTTGTCGTACGTATACATGCTTCTTAACGTTTTATACATTGACAACGTTTCTATTTGGAGTTTTCCGACATCCGTATGACTTCCCTGCACAACGCCCTGCCAACCTATAAACTTGCCGTCTTTGTCGTGTTTTTCGCTGATTTCATACCACAAATCGCCGACCTTTGCTTCATAACCTACAATTGATCTGTACACCCCGTCCGACACTTTGACATAATCATCCGATCTGTCCGCTAATTCCGTGTCGTATATGTCTACGGTTTTATCTTTGAAGACGTATTCGATCATATCGCACGATTTATTATTTTTTAAATCGATCTGATAGATGATGTTAGCGTTGTAAGCAACCGAAACGGACGGATCCGATTTAAGTTTAACGGAATATTCCGTTATATTATTCCAGGTTTCATAAGTATAACTTTCGCAATCTTCCCAGGAAAGGCGTTTTTGCCATTCTTTGTCCGAAACTTTCGTGCCTCCGTCGCCGTCGGAACCGTCCTTTTTACCGCACGCCGTCAGACCGAAAGCGGTGATAAGACATAACACCGCCGAAATAACGGCAAGCAAAACCTTTTTGTAATTTCTTCTTTTGCGCATTTTTCTTTTCTCCCTTACAATTTATCTATAAGATCGTCCCGCTTTTTAGCGTACGCTTCTTCCGTTATAAGCCCCTCGTCAAGCATTTGTTTAAGTTCTTTAATTTTGTCGTGAAGACTTTTTTCCGTACCCGACGGCTTTGCCGTTTCAACCCCTTTCGCCTCGACGGGCTCCTTATTTACCGTTTGAACGGGCGGTTCTACGGGCGCAGGCTCGGGCTTTATCTTAACCGTATCGGCTTTAACAGTCTCCGCGACAGGCTCCGTATATACCGTTTGGACGGGAGTCGGCACGATTACGCGTTCCGTGTCTGCGGGTTCCGCCGTTTCTTTTTCCGCTACGGTAGAAGAAACGCTTGCAAACACGTCTTGTACCGGCGCTTCCACATGCTCGCCTTCCGCCTTGTTGCGTTGTTCTATTTTTTTATAAACGCCTTGCCCTACGGAGATGACAAAAGCAAGAGGCGCAATTGCGTAGATTAAGTAAACCCAATTTACTTTGAAATAAAAGATTACGTATCCGCTATCGCTTAAAAGCGAACGGGCCACTACGTAAGAAAACAATACGTCAACGGCAACAATAGAGACCGCGCTTGATATCTGCAAAAATATTTTCGTCTTGCGATACCTTACGTAATACATAAACACGCACACGAAAGGTAATAACTGAATACTGCAAATAAGGCTTATTCTTACAAAATCAAACTTCCCCGGTAAGCCTGAAATCCCGTCGAGCGACGTCATGTCTTTAAGCATTACTATACGAAGAATAAAATCTATAAGCCATATAAGACAACAAACCGCAGACAATACTATCATAGCGATACAAATCGGTTTGTCCTTTCCCTCGTTTAACGCCTTTATAAAAGGGAGCAACACCAGACACGTACCGCTTGCGATAGCCAAAAACAGCGCGATGTCCAGTAAAAAATATATTTTTTTAAACATTTCCGTATAAGTGCCGAAGTCGTTGAAAGCCATCCACATAAAAATTGCGACAACCATAGACAAACACAATACAAGACTTGCCACAGTTTTTATATTGCGGTATATTTTCTCTCTTTTAACGTAATTTTTTTCTTCCATACAAGCCCCACTTCGTAAAACAAACTGTTGATAGTATAGTACCCCCCCCCCGACGGATTTGTCAAGCGGTACGGAAAACTTTTTTAAAAAATTAAAAATATTTTTGAAAAATCGCGTAAAAACTCTTGACTTTAAAAATCTACGTGGTATAATATTAGCAGTTAATAAATAAAATTGCTACGAAAGAATAACTTTTAACGAAAAAGACTATAATGAAATAAAGGAGTTAAAAATTATGAAAAACTATTTAGTAAACACAAATGATTTCGACGTTTTGGATCGCGCGTTTGACAATTTCTTTGCTCCGGAATATTTCCAAAGAAAGAATAATCATTATTTAAAAACGGATATAAAAGAAACGAAAACGGATTACATTCTCGACATAGAAGTTCCGGGATTCAAAAAAGAGGACGTTAAACTTTCGCTTAAAGACGGTTATCTTACCGTTTCGGCTAACAAAGAAAGCAAAGAGGAAGAAGAAGGCAACTATATAAGAAGAGAAAGAAGTTGTTCTTATTCTCGTTCTTATTACGTCGGCGACGTAGATCAATCCACCGTTAAAGCGAAATACGACGGAGGCGTTCTTACGGTAACCATTCCCAAAGAACAACCCAAAGCAAACACCGAAAATTATATCGGCATAGAATAACCGCACTGCTTGCGTAGCAAGTGATTTTTTCAATTTTTTCATTTTCCTACCTGAAACGGGGTTGCGTATCGCAACCCCGTTTCGTTTTCGTTTATTTTTCTACGCGCCACCTTTAAGCGAAGCGTTTTCTTTTTGAAGTTCAGCCACCCGTTTTACTAGTACGGCATTTTCGGCTTTCAACCTTTCCGAGGCGGTTTCCACCATACTTTGCAAATCTTCTCTTACCGCGCGGGAACGGGTGCTTTTAAAGTTGCGTCTGTTTTCCGCGCGTTTTTCCGTTTCGATAAGTATATTCGGTTCTTTCGATATAAGGTTCCGATATTTGTTCTGATACCTTAAAGTCAATTTTTCGTCCCCGTCGCCGAGGTCGTACATTATTCTTCTTAAAGATTTGTTTTCTTTTTTGCCTTGTATAACTTTAAAAAGCAGTTTGTCCGTTTCTTCCGCGGTAAACCTTTCGGATTTTCCCACCGAAAGATTTAACCCTTTTACGTATTTCAGGTAATTTCCGCCTGATTTTTCCTCTTTGGATAAAAAGTCGTAATAAAAGTTTCTCACCGCGCCGAAACTTCTTCCGCTTGCGCTAGAAAACTCTTTAAACGCCGTAATCAACGGCTTGTTTTCTCTTTTCGCCCTGCCCGCAAGACAAAGCAATTTTTTTATTTCTTTATCCGAAAAACCCTTTCGTTTACACATTTCTTTTCATCTCCTTTACTTGATTTTTGACATATAACGGAATGTTTATTCATATTACATAATATGTTTGTTTATTTTTTGCCGAAAGAAGAAACCGTCGCGCTGAAAAACGGCGAAAAACTTTTCGCTTTGGACGAACCGAGAAAAACGGAGGCTACCGAGCACGACCTTTTTACCCTTTTAAAACCGGGTTTTCTGCCCGAAACTTTTTGTTTTTCCGCCGAGCAAAACCCTGAATGCGTAACTTTATACGAATATAAGGGCGGTTATATCATAGATGCGGACGGGCTGAAAAAACCGTCGTACGACTTTTATTACAGAAAATCGTTTTACCCGCAAACGTTCGTAACCGTTTCGGCAAACTTCGTTTTGGTGATAAACGTTGCCGTAAACGGCGTTGTTTTACGCATTACGGACGACTTTTTCCCCACTTTTGCGGAAGCGGAAATAATAAACCCGTTCGGCGAAAATCTTATTAAGTTGGAACTTTCGGACGGCGAAACGACAAGACTTTTTTTGTTCGGCTTTAAGGATAAACCTTACCTTTTGTTCAAAAACGACGTTTGTTCTTATTCGTTTGAAAACGGTTTTACCGCAAAAACAAAACTCGGCAATTTAAAACAGAGCGAACTTTCTGTAACCCGAACGATGAAAAACGGTAATTTCGTCATAGAAGGGTTTACGCGTAAAGACGAAAACGACAGGGTTTTTTCGGACGAGTTCGTACCTCTTTTGTTCCTCGAAGAGTTGTTATATTCGGGTGATTGCAAAAAATATCTGTCCGACGAACTAGCCGAAAGGTTTGAAGATTTAAAAGCCTTTACGGGCGATTTTTCGCGGATTCTTCCGCCACCCGAGTATGTGAAAGGCGTGTTTCTCCTTTGCGAAAAAAAGGGTGATAGACGGTTTAAAGCGACGCCTTTTAAGTTCGACGCGGACAAAGGTAAAGTCGTCGGCGTAAAAAAATTATAGATTGAAAAAACTTTTCCGAACGGACGACGACGGGCTAGAATTCGTATGAGACGCGTAAATACCGGCGTTTTACGGGGGGCTACATTATTTTTACCCGACATAAATAACAAACCGTTATTTTGCTTATCGTCGCTTATCCTTACCACCCCCCCACATAAATAACAAAAGCCACGGGCAATTTTGCCCGTGGCTCGTTTCTTTTTATATAATTCGTTAAAGTTTATAAAGATTGTCTTTACACTGAACGTATTCGAGCGACGTGTACAAGTTCCAGTTGCCTTCTTTGTAGACGGACCGCCAATCGTCGACGCTACCCTCGTAACGCAACGCTCCGAGTTCAGAACATTCGCCGAACGCATTACTGCCGATATACGTGACGGAAACGGGAATGACTACGCTTCTTACGTTGCTTTTATAGAAAAGACCTTTTTCTATCCTTGTAAGATTCTTCGGAAGAGTTATGTTTTTCACTTCTCCGCAACCCTCGAACGCGCTTTCACCTATGCTCTCTATGCCCGACGGAAAGTTGATTTCTTGCAAAGACTTGCAATTTCCGAAAGCCCTTGCGCCGATTTTCGACACTCTGTCGTTGTCAAAAGTTACGGATTTAAGATTTTCGCACCCCTCGAACGCTCTTTCGCCTATCTCGCGCGCTAATATTTCAACGCCAACCAAGCCTTTGCAGTCTTTAAACGCGCCCGTGTATATCACGCGCGAAGAACCGTCGTAAAAAGACAAGTCGGCAAGTTTTTCGCAACCGGCAAAGGCATATTTGCCTATTTTTTCTACATTAGCCGAAATTGTTAAACTGTATAAAGATTTGCAATTTTTAAACGCGTTATCGCCTATCGTTTTGACACGATTGTCCATTCTTATGACCTGAATATCCGTTGCTCCCTCGAACACGTTTGCGTCTATCGCGACGACGGGCGTGTCCAGATGAAAATAGGGAATATCAAGATAAGAACCATAGAAATTACCTCTGCCCGACACCGCGTAACCGTCTTTCGTAAGTCTGTATTCCAACTCGTTGTGGCCTAAAACGTTTTCGCCTGCCGGAATAACCGTTACGTCTTTCTTTTCGTCGCAGAACAGACAGTGATAAGATTTACTGCCGTCGGTAGTTGCGGTAGGGTAAACGTCAATAGTGAAGTTGCTTGCAAATATATGTCCCGAATGCTTTGTCGTAACCTTTTTCGTAGCGGTGTCGAAAACGGGTTTGGTGAAAACCGCCGTGTATTCGACTATTCCGTCAACGGTGCAGGTCTTTTCCTGCAAAACTTTTTTGGTAGTGGCAACCGTTTCCTTTTCCGCCGTTTCCCCGTTACCGCTTAAAAGCGTTGCGGTACATTCCGAATTGTCGTCGTTAAAGACGTACGTCGGTTTCGTGTTATAACTGCCTTTTCCGCACGCAACCGCCGAAAAGGAAAGAATTATAACGCATATCAGGATTATCGCCGTAAATGCTCTCTTCATAATTTCTCCACGAAAATCAAATACCCCCCCCCCGAAAAAATATCGGCGGAGGGGGTGTTTTTTAACAAAATTATTTTACTTTAACGGAAGTAACGACCGCCATTTTTACGGGAATGTAATACTTAACGGTATTTACCCAAAGATCCGTATTTTCCGTTCTTGCGGACTCGTCCTCGTTTTCCGCAACGTATGTGTCGTAACCTTTAATCGAACCGAGGTCTTCCGTCGGCAAAATGTTGAATACGGGCGCGTTGTCGTCGAGAACGTAATAGAGGTCGTCCTCGCCCGTTTTAGCAACTCCGTTTTCTTCCACCGCTACCGAATAAACGGTATAAGAAGTATAATCGTCGCTGTCCGACAAGTCCGCTTTTATATCGTCCATAAAGTCGATAAACGACTGATCGAGTTTACCGAATATAGCGAAATAACCAGTGTAACTCGTAGTTCCCGTAGGAAGGAACATCGTGGAGCAACCGAGCCCGAAAGTAGAGGAATCGGTATAAGTAAGTTTGGAGTTTCTGCTAAAATCTCTCCAAAGACCTACGTAGCCGTTGGTCGCGGTAAGGTCTATGCCTTTGACACCGCCCTTTTCAAACTCCATTGCGTAAGGATTGTCTTCCGTTGCGGTAAGATATTTATCGTAGCGCTTTTCGGAAAACCCTTTGTCGCCGTAATAGAGGTCGCCCACCATAACCTGCGAGGAATAACTTGCGTTTTTATAGAAAACCGCTCCGTTAAAGAAGTTTTCGTTAGCGAGAGTTTTAACTCTGTCAACCGTGTTGGGTGCGAAATGCTTGTAAAGTTTAACCGAAACGGTTTCCGTTTCTTCCGTAGCGGTGTACGCGCCCGTTTCCGTGTTAAGAGAATAATAAGTTATCGTAACCGTCATTTTGCCGAACTTTCCGCCAACGGTGCATGCCGTGCACGCAAGAGCCGTAACGGCGAGCATTACGCATACGATTATTGTCGATATAATTTTTTTCATTTATACCTCCGCCGTACGACAGTACGGACATTATATAATAAATACTTCTTTATTTTACTAATTTTTTAACTTTTTGTCAATGCTTTTATGCAACTTTACCGAAAACATACTTGTCGCAAAGCCGAACGGGCAATAAAAAGGACGGTGAAATAAAATCACCGTCTTTCGTTTTTTTGATTATTCGCCCTGGAAAGGAAGCAAATCCGCGATTCTCGCGCGTTTGATTGCCTTAACCAAAACTCTTTGATGCTTTGCGCAAACGCCCGTCATACGTCTGGGTAAAAT
Organism: uncultured Clostridia bacterium; assembly: GCA_934271725.1. Lineage (GTDB taxonomy): Bacteria > Bacillota > Clostridia > Christensenellales > Borkfalkiaceae > CAKQSC01. Next base: position 19,473 of record CAKQSC010000004.1, on the reverse strand, counting down.
CTTACCCTTTTCGGTAACGTATTTCTTTAACGTAGCAACGTCTTTGTAATCGATAGCATCTATCTTACCTTGACAGAAAGCGCATACCTTTCTTTTGGGAATACGTTTGCCCATGGGCGGTTTCTTTATGGTTTTATTTTCTTCCATGATATCCTCCTAATAAAATCAGAACGGTAATCCGTCGTCATCCATAGGCTCTAATTGCGGACGGGGTTTTCTTGCCGTAACGACCTCGTCGTCGGAAGAAGATTCTCCTTTCGGCGTTAAAAACTCCACTTCGTTTGCGATGATGTCCGTCGCAAAACGTTTTTGACCGTCTACTTCGTAAGAACGGTTCTGCAAACTGCCTATAACGGCGACTTTGTTTCCTTTTTTAAGGAATCTGCTACAATTCTCCGCCTGACTTCTCCACACCGTTATATTGAAAAAATCAGTTTCCCTCGTACCGTCCTGCGACGCAAAACTACGGTTTACCGCTATTGAAAATCTGCAAACGGATACACCGCTAGGCGTCGTGGACAATTCCGGATCGCGCGTTAAATTACCTATTAAAAAAACTTTGTTCATAACTTCGCTCTTCCTTTTACAATCTCGTTATCAATCTTCTGACAACTTCGTCTGTAATACGGGAAACTCTTTTCAACTCTTCTACGAGCGTGGGACCCGCTTCAAACGACATAACGACGTAATAGCCTTCGGACTTACGGTTGATGGGATATTGAAGTTTCTTCATTCCCCACTTATCCGTTTTTTCGACGGTACCGCCGTTTGACGTAACAACGTTTTCAAACTTTGCGATAACTGCCTCCTTGGCTTCGTCTGGCGTTGCAGGATCCAAAATGTAGAGCATTTCGTATTTTGCCATAATATTACCTCCCGGACTTATTCGGTTCCGAATACGCCCGCTTTTTTCGGGCGTTTCGGAACAAGGTACAGATATAATACCAAATTATACCCTTGTTTGTCAATTGTTTTTAATACTTTGTTTTATTGTTTTTTTACGGATTCACTCCGCTCGCAACCTGATTTATGGTTACGTCCTTCATAGTATCCGCGGGCTCTGCGCTTATGAAACCGTACAGGTACAGTTCATAGAACGTTTTGTCGCCCAGCGTGCTTGCAACCGCGCTCATTCTTTCGGCAACGTTTTCTACCGTTACGTTTTCTTTCGTATACGTGTATTCGCTTGCCGATTTCGCATAAAGCACCATAAGCCACAAACCGCCGTCTTTTACGAGATAATATTCGCCGTTTTCGTTATCGAGCGTATACGTGCCGTCTGCGTTTGCCTTAAACTTAATCGCCGTATTGCCCGCTTTCGACGAATCCGTCGTAAATACCGTTATGCCGAACGCCGTTTCTACGCTCAGCGTATTGATTGCCGTCGGCAAGTCTTTGATTTGAGAAGTTGCAAGGCTGTCGATGATAGCGCAACCCGTGTTTTCTCCGAGTACGTCTTGAAGTTGCAATTCCTTGATGCCCGCTTCCATTTCCGAAAGTTTTTTTCCGCCGAGTTTGGTCATTATCTTATCGGTCGGATCTATGTCGATAACTTCCGAAAGGGTTACGTTATTAAAGTCGAAACTACCTACTTCGTTTATCGTCTTATTACCGAACAAAGCAAATATTTTTTCGTTTGCGCCCGGCAACAATTCTTTTATCGTTATGTGTTCGACTCTGTGTTCGAGATCTTTGACTTTAACTTTTACGCTTTCGCCGTCCGCATTTTTCTCGTAAGCGATCTTTTCGAGAATACTGCCCGGAGTAACGTCGAGTACGTCAACTATATCGAGAGCGTTTACTCTTTCCTTTATAATTGCGTTGTCGTTAAGGTCGCCTACCGTCAAGCCCTTGAACGCCTTGATGACGCCCGTTGATTCGTCCGTTATGTTCATAACTTTGTCGAGGCTTATACCGTCTATCGTGTGGGAAAGAATAGTCTTTGCGCCCTCCGCGTCGGACTGCGTTTTGTTGCCCGCTTCGTCCCAGACGTAAGTGTTTGCGTCGCAGATTTCTTCAAACGTGATATTTCTTATCGCGTTGATTACTTCGTTGTCGCTTTCCGCTATAAGGTCGCCTATTTTAACTTCGTTTACTCTTGCCGAAAGACCGCCCACCGTTACGGGGTTGCCGTCCTTATAAGCGATTACCGTAAGAAGTTTGTTGCCCTCTACGTCGATGACGTCTTTAAGCGCGACGTTATTTACGGCATCTTTAATCTTCGCGGGATCTTTAAGGTCGCTTATCGTCAAATCTTTCATCTTGTCGATTATCGGATTACCCGTCGTATCGCCCACAACGTCCGATATCTTCATACCGTCGATTGCCGTGGAAAGTTCGGTAATCTTCTTGTCGCTGAGATATTGAAGTACTTTATTGTCGCCTACTTCGACTACGTCGCCTATCGTCATTTCGGTTACTTTGCCTGCAAGGTCGTTTATCTTCGTGTTGCCGAGATATTGAAGTACCTTGCTGCCCGTCGTGTCGACTACGTCGCTTATCGTCAAAGCGTTTACTCTGTCGGTAATACCCGCTACCGTAATCTTGTTGCCGGTTGCGTCGTGCGAAATCTTGTACATAAGCGTGCCCGGGGCCTTGGATTCCGTTCCGAGCAATTCTACCAACTCAATCTTGTTGATTTCCGCTTGTACCTTGTTGTTGTCGTCCAACTCGCCGACTTTCAACGCACCCAACGCGCCTATTACCGCGTTGTCCGAATCGCCCGTTATATCCGAAACTCTGATTTCGTTGATTACGTGCGTTACGTGCGTTTCGCCGTTAGGATCTTCCGTCTTGTTGCCTTCCGCATCCCAAACGTACTTCTTGGTGTCCATAAGGTTAGCGAACGTCAAATCGAGTATGCCCGCCAAATAAGCAGGTATTGCGGTTGCGGGAACGACTTCGCCTAAGGTTCTCTCGTCGACGGTGTCTTTGAGTTCGCCTATGGTGAGTTCGTATTCCGTGCCGTCCGCGTTCTTCGCGTGTACGAGTTTGTAAAGAAGCCCGTCCGCGTCGCCTATGTCGAGGCTCAAATCGCCCGAAAGCGTAAGTCCCATGAACACGTGGTTCATAACCGTTTCTCCGCCGTCCGTTACGAGAGTCTTGTTACCCTCTTCGTCCCATACGTATTTCGCTTTGGTGTCGATAAGTTCTCTTACCGTATAATATTTGTTATTGCCCTTGTTGGCAATCTTGGAAAGTAAATCCGTGCCGTCCGCTTTCGCAAGTCCTAACTGGTCAAGGTTCAAATCTTTTACGTTCGCTATAACGCCGTAATCGCCGTTCGCGTCTTTGTCGATAAGTTTACGCAAAGACAGAGCGTCGCCCGAAGCGTTGTGAGATACTTTGTAAAGAAGCGTATCCGCGTCGCCGTCGCCCACAACGCCGAGTTCGTCGAGCGTTAAGGATTTAAGCAAGTGCGAAAGAGTCGTTTCGGAATAAACGTTTCCGTCCTCTTCCCAGTAGAGTTTGAGTTCGGAATCGAGCAAGTTGCCGACCGTGTATTTCGTTTCGCCGAAACCTTTTTGCAAAATCTTGTTGACTACGTTGCTTTCTTCCTCGAAGAACGCTTTGTAGAACTCGAAGATATTCATCTTCTTTATGCTCGAAACTATTCCGAGTTCGCCGTCCGCATTCTGTTTGATGATATCTCCTATCGACATTTCGTTGCCACCGCGCATAAGAACGGCTTTGAACAGTTTGTAACCGCTTACGTCAACGCCGACGTCCGAAAGTTTAAGTGCTTTCGCAAGGTGAACGAGACCCGTTTCGCTTGTTACCGTGCCGTCGGCGTTCGTCCACTCTTTCTGTTCCGTGTCGATTAGATCCGCAACGCTTACGTCTGCGCCAGCGAGAAGCACTTTATTTACAACAGAGTTGTTTTCGCTGTCTATCGTATAAGCAAAATCGCTGACTTTCATACTCTTTATTCTGTCTACGATTCTGAACTCGTCTTTGGCGTTTTTATCTATTATTTCGCCTATGGTGAGTTCTCTGCCGTCTACGATAAGAATCTTGTTGAACAACTTGTAGTCGACGAGGTTGATACCCAAGTCGCTTGCCGTCAATTTCGCTTTCGCTATTTCGTACGCGCCGAGATTGCCGTTTTCTTTGGTTTCGAGCATATCTCTTACCGAATACTCGCCGAGTTTGCCCGCAAGTTTGTATGCGACGTTGTTCGTGCCGGCGTGCTTTCCTATAATGTCCGTAACGTAACTTATCTTATATTTGTCAAAGAACTCTTTAAGTCCCGCTTCGTCCGTAACAGAGCCGACGGTCATTCCCGTAAGGTCCGCGCTTCTCAACGCTTCCGTTACGAGATTGTCTTCGCCGAGGTTGAGTACGTTCGCTATTCTGTTGAACGTATACCCGTCGAGATAATTCTTCAAGCCGTTTTCGCCCGTTATTTCTTTAAGCGTGGTATCATCGCCCTCGAACGCTCTTTCGAGAATGTTGTTCGGATGATTGTCGCCGAATACGATATACGCGGTGTCGTTCAAGGTATATTTGCCGAGAACGGTATCCGCGAAATCGCCCGTCGCGACGTCTTTAACCGTCAGATCCGTAGCCTTTTCGAGCGCGCGTTTGAGAGACCCTTCGCGTATTTCGCAAATGGTTATGAAATCCGTAAGTTTATACGTATCGCAAAGCGCGTCGAATCCGCCCTCCGCAATAACTTCGCCGACCGTAATCGTTTTGCCGTCGAGCAAACGGGAGAACATATTGTTCGTACCCTCTTTAAACAACAAGTCGGGAATAACCTGTATTTCAACCGTGTCGAGTTTATTCTTTAATCCGTCCTCGGTGAACAGCAAGTCGCCGATATTCCACGCGGAGAATTGTTTAAGCGTTCTTTCGAGAATACCCGCGCGTAATTGAAGAATATCGTAAACGCTTCCGAGCGTCAATTGATTGCACAAATCTTTAACGCCGTCGGTCGCAACGAGTCTGCCTATCGTGAAGTCGCCGACTTCTTTAAGCGTTCTCGTAATATAATCGTCCGTTTCGGGAGCAAACGCGACTTCGCCGAGTTGATCGAACGTTACGGAATAAATATAATCTTTCGCGCCCTCTTTCTCGAACAACGCTTTTCCGAGATTCCAGTCCGCAAACTTTTCAAGCGCGCGACCGGCAATACCCGTGTTCCAACCCGTTACGTTACGAACGTTTGCAAGCGTAAGCGTGTTGAGATAATTTTTGATTCCGTCCTCTTTGAGAAGTTCGCCTACCGACTGCGTTCTCGTTTCGAGAAGAAGTTTGGTTATGATATTGTCGTTGTCGAAAGCGAGCACTCTGTTTAACTGACCGAACGTAAATCTGTCGAGATAATCGCCGACTCCGTTGTCGATAAGTCTACCTATCGACTGCGAGGGAGTTACGTCGAGCAATCTTGTGAGTAAATCGTCGTGTTCTCTGTTAAGAACGTTCTTTACTTTTCCGAACGTGAGGTTGTCGAGGTATCTCGCAATACCGTCTTTTCCGTCCGTATCTTTAAGCAAATCGCCCACCGAATAGTCGGGATCCTGTCTTAACAGTCTTGTAACGAGGTTGTCGTCACCGAGTTTAAGAACGGCGTCGAGATGAGCAAAGTTGAGTTCGTCGAGATAATCTTGAAGTTTGCCGTTGATTATCGGACCGACCGTCTTGTCGGGAGTAGCGGACAACAATCTGTAAATGTAATTGTCCGTTTCTTCCGCAAATGCTATATCTCTTACTTTTTCAAACGTCAACACGTCGAGATAGCCGTCAAGCGTGCCGTCCGTGTAAATAATATCGCCGATATTCCAACTTGCGAGAGCCTTTATCGCTCTGCCCGTCGCGCCCGTCTGTTCGCCTATTATGTTGCCGACGTTTTCTACCGTTACGCCTTTAAGGAACGTTTCCATTCCGCCGTCCGCGGTAATTTCGCCTATCGTCGTGCTTTGATATTCTTTAAGCGCGCGGACTATATAGTTGTCTTCGCCGAATTCGTAAATTACGCTACTTACCTGACCGAGCGTTATTCCGTTTATTCTGTCTTTCGCTTCGCCCTCGTTAAAGAGAAGGTCGCCCACGTTCCAGTAACCGAACGTCGTAACCGCCCTTCCGAGGATACCCGTCTTTAAGTTAAATACGTTTCCGACTTTCGCGACCGTAAACGATTTTGCGTAATCTTTAAGTCCGTCGTTCGTTACGACTTGTCTTACCGAGAATCCCGCGCTTTCGTCGAGCAATCTGTTGAGATAATTATCACCCGCGATAAACACGCCTTTGAACCTGCAAAGTTGAGTATCGAGCGCTTTCGCGACTATTCCCAACTCGCCCTGTTCGTTCTTTTCTATCATCTCGCCTATCGTCATTTCTTTTCTTACGCCGTCCGCGTCTTCGTTTACGAGCAATACGTTGTACAATTCGTACTTCGTAAAGTCTACTCCGATATCGGTAAGCGTGAGTTTCTTTGCATACGTAAGCGCGCCGAGTTCGCCGTCCGTTACTTTTGTAAGTTGACCGACGGTAAGCCCTTCGTTTTTGTCCGAAAGCGCAACGACCGCTTTGTAAATAACGTTGTCCTTTTCAACCGCGCCGTCGATGACGTTCAAAACCTTTGACAGGGGATAGGTATCGAGTACGTTCTGAATACCGTTTTTAACACCGACAAGATCGTAAAGGTTAGAATCTACCGAAACGAGAAGTTTTGTCGCAAGGCTGTTTTCGTCGAGTTGAAGAAGTTCGCTTATGTCTTTCGTGGTTACTTGTCTTAAAAGCGTTTTGATTCCCTCTTTATCCCATACGTCGGATATTTTGAGAGTATCGTGCTGTTTAAGGAACTTCGTTACGATATTATCTTCGCCGAGGTCGAGTATCACCGCAACTTCGCCGAAAGTAAAGTCGCCGAGTTCCGCTTTAAGTCCGTCGTCTTTAAGATAATCTCCCACCGTAACGTCCGGATGAGCGAGCATGAATCTCGTTATCGGGTTGTCTTTCACTTCCGCGCCGTAAATTATGGTCGGAATATCGCCGAGTCTGAACGCTTCTACGTATTTTATAAGACCGCTCTTCTTGGTGCCGTCTTCGAGCGTTTCGTCCTGCAATACGTCGTAAATGCTTACCACGTCGTTGCAATTCAACGCACGGGTAAGAATATTGTCCTCGTCGAGTTTGAAAATCTTAACGATATCTTTCGTCGTATACGCTTTGAGAAGAACGTTTACGTCCCGAACTATATCGCAAACGTTAAGTTCGTCGTGCGCGGAAATCACTCTCGTGAAAACGTTGTCGACAACTTCGCCCGTTTCGGTATCGTAATAGAGTATGTAAGAAAGGTCGCCTAAAACGTAGTCGCCGAGAAGAGAACTCATTCCGCCGTTTCTTATAACGTCCGAAAGAACTACTCTGTGTCCTAAAAGAGCCCTTCCTATAAGGTTGTCTTCGCCGAAACCGAGAATACCCGCCACGTCGTCGAGGTTATATTTTCCGAGAAGCGTTTCAACACCGCCGTCCGAAATAACCGACTTAATCGTTATGCCGTCTGCATACGCGAGCGCGCGGGTTAAATAATTGTTTTCTTTTACGTTGCCGTCCTCGTCAACGCCGTAAACTATCGTCGCCACGTCGGGCAAGGTGTACATATCGAGAAGAGCGTCTATTCCGCCGTCCGATATAACCGTTTTAATCGTTACGTCTTTGCCGAGAAGCGCACGGGTAACGAGGTTATCCGTAACCGAACCGCCCTCTTCCGTATACAAAATCTTTGCAACGTCGTCAAGCGTATAAGCGTCCGCAATCGCGTCGATACCGTTCTTGTAAATATCGTAAACGGTAATGTTTCTTGCTTTTTCAACGCCGAGCGCGCGACCTACTACGCTGTCGTTGCCCGCGCCTATAATATCGTAAACGTCGCCGACGGTGTATTGTTTAAGCAATTCGTCCACTCCGCCGTCTATAATCGATTTTACGGTTACGTTCTTATCGAGCGCGCGCGTTATGATGTTGTTTTTGACCTCGCCCGCCTCGTTATCGTAATAAAGTATATAAGCAACGTCTTTCAAGGTATATTTCGCGGTAACCGTTTCCACACCGCCGTCGATGACTTCTTTTATAGTCATCATCGAAACGCCTTGCGAAAGAAGCGCTCTTCCGACGATGTTTTCTTCGCCGTAACCGAGAACGTAAGCCACGTCGTTTACGTATACTTTGGAAGTTATTTCGTCAACGCCGTTTCTTATAACGCTTCCTACGGTGAGCGTTTTGGGAAGCACTTCTAATACTCTTGCGCCCATTCCCGTAAGATTTGCAATCTTTTCGACGTGTTCTACCGTTACTTTATCGAGGAAGTTCTGTATTCCGTTTTCGGCAAGTATTTCGCCGAGCGTGGGAGAATGTGTTCCCGAACCGTCGTCGTTTACTATCTTAATGCTTAAAAGTTCGTGCAAAGGACCTTCGGTATAATTGAGGTAACCGTGAATTTCTTCAAACGTTACGTCGTTTACCAAATCTTTAAGCCCGTCTTTATTGCTGATAACTTCGCCTACCGTAGTGTTTGCGCGCGTTTCCGTATAAGTCAACGCTTTGGTGATCGTGTTGTCCTCGCCCGCGTTGATTATTGCGGATATTTCGCCGAGTTTAACGCCCTCTACGGCAACGATAAGATTGCTCTTCGTTTTTCCGTCTTCGAGTTCTGCGTTTTTAAGAAGTTCGTCGAACTTCCAACCTTTAAGGCTTTCCGTAAGCGCGATTCTTCCTATAAGGTTATCTTCGCCGACGTTGAGAACGTAAGCCACGTCGCCCACCTTATATTGTTTTAATATATTGTTTATATTACCCGTTTTTCCTACGACGTCGGAAAGGTTAAGCGTTTCGTCGACTATATCGAGCGCTCTGCCGATATACGTGTCCTCTTTAAGAGAACCGTCCTCGTTTCTGCCGTAAAGAATAGTCGCTATTTCTTTAACCGCGTACGCGCCGAGCACTTCATCGATATTACCGTCCGCAACCGCTTTAAGCGTTATGTTTTTGCCGAGAAGCGCGCGGGTTATCATGCTGTCCTTAACCATATCGCCGTTCGTGAAGAATATCTTCGCAACGTCGTCGAACGTATATGCGTTGAGAATAAGATCGACACCGCCGTCGATTATCTCTTTTACCGTTTTGTCGAAAATATCCGCGTCGTTAAGCGCTTTCGTTACGAAAGAATCCTGCTTGAATCCCGCGATGCCCGCTATCTCTCCCGCCTTATACGCGTTAAGAATCACGTCGACTCCGCCGTCTATAACGTCGAATACCGTAACGTCTTTGTCCGCGAGAGCGCGTGTAAGCACGTTGTTTTCTATTACGTCGTTTTCCGCGTTGTAATAAAGTACATACGCAATATCGTCAAACGTATATTCTTTTTCGAGAGCCTGTATTCCGCCGTCCGAAACAATGTCTTTAATAGTCAGAGCGTCGTGCCCGATAAGCGCTCTGCCGATAAGGTTGTCGTTGCCGTAATTAAAAATATGAGCAACGCTTGCGAGAGTGTATTTATCGAGAAGATTGTTTATATCTCCGCCTTCGCCGAAAACGTCCGAAAGACTTACGTCTATATCGAGCGCTCTCGTAAATATCGAATTTCTCTTATAAGTTCCGTCGTCGTTTCTGCCGTAAAGAATGGCGGGAACGTCGCTTACTTTATATTCGCCGAGAATAAGATCGAAATTATTAACCGCGTCGTAAACGGTAAGTTCGTGGCCTCTCAAAGCGCGCGTTATTATATTGTCGGGCGAGAAGTTGAGTACGTCCGCAACGTCGTTTAAGGTAAACGCTTTGAGAACGACGTTCGTATCGTCGAGAACCTGTCTTACGTTGATTCCGGCAATGCCGTTTGCCGTCAGCGCACGCGTAAGCAAATCGTCTTTAAGAAGATTACCGTCTTCGTCCACGCCGTAAATTACCGCGGGTATATTGCCGATAAACACTTTTTCGAGGTAGTTGTCTATACTGCCCTCTTTACCGAGGATTTCGCCGAGAGTTATATCCGGCGTAAGGTCGAGAAGTCTTTCGGGTATGCCGTCAGCGTCTATTATGCCCTTTATATCGGCAAAGTTAAGAGAATACGCAAAATCCAACGCTTCGCCTTTCAGCAAACGTTTAACGTTCCATTCGTCGGAATTGCGAACGTTGAGGATTTTGGTTATCATATTGTCCTCGCCGAGGTCGAGAATCTTGTCTATTCTGTAAAAGGTAAGCGTTTCAAAGAAATCTTCGAGTCCGTTGTGTTCGTCGTCTTTAACGAGCAACGCGCCTATCGATTGATTCGCGCACGTCAGAAGGAATCTGCCTACAATGTGGTCGGCTCCGTAACCGAGAACTTTCTGCACCTCGTAGAAATAGAAGGTATCGAGGAAGTTCTGTATACCGTTTTCTTTAAGAACGTCGCCGAGAAGAGTGTCCTTTTTAACGTCGAGAAGTTTATGTATTACGTTGCTTTCTTCGTAGTTCAAAAGGGTATCGATTTCACCGAAAGTTACGTCGTTTACCAAATCTTTTATTCCGTCGTCGCCGTTGATTATTTCGCCTATCGTTTTCTGCGCTCTTACGGCGTTGGTAAGAACTTTGGTTATCGCGTTGTCTTCGCCCGCGTCGAGAATGAACGAAACGTTTTCGAGCGTGAAATCTTCGATATAACTTATAACACCGCTCTTCGTGCTTCCGTCGTCGAGAACCTTGTCTTTAAGAAGTTCGGCAAGCGTTCTGCCGTTGTTTATCGTTAAGATTCTGTAAAGTATTTCGTCTTCCGGAAGCGCGAGTATTCCGTTGAGTTCGTTAAGTCTGAACAGTCCGAGGAAAGCCGTTATTCCGTCCGTATGTTCGCCGTTTTCTTCGTCGATACCGTTGATGACGTAACTTATGAAGAAATCCGTTTTTCCTATGAACGCGCGCGTAAGAATGTTTTCTTTTTCAAGTTCCGCGCCGTCCTCTTTGCCGTAAACTATTCTCGCAACGTCGTCGAGAGAATAATCGCCGAGGAGGTCGTCTATACCGCCGTCCGCAAGGGCGTCTTTCAAGGTAACGTCGTGTCCCCTCAAAGCGCGGGTAAACGCATTGTTCGTTTCGGGATCGAACGCGATGTTCGCAATATCGTCAAGCGTATAGTTGGCAAGTATTTTGTCCATCGCGTCTTCGTCGAGAAGAACGGAAAGTTTCAACTCTTCGCTACCCGACGTGAAGAAACGGGTAACTACTCCGCTCTTGTCCTTAACGTTACCCTCTTCGTCAAGACCGAAAAGTATTTCGGGAACGTCGCCGAACTTATAGTCGTCGAGAACCGTTCTCAAACCGTCTTCTTCTACGAGAAGGTCGAGCGTAAGGTTGGTTTTACCCGCGAGCGCTCTGTCTATTATGGTATCTTTTAAGTTTACGATTTTAGCGACGTCGTCGAAAGTGAACACTTTAAGCAGGTTCTTTACGCCGTCTTTGTCGCCGATTATTTCTTTAAGCGTGGTGGTTTTGCCGTGGAACGCTCTGTAAACGAGGTCTTCTTCGCTCGTAAATCCGAGAATCTCGGGCAAATAAGTCAGTTGATAATTGCCGAGAAGGTGTATAAGTCCCGTTTCGGCTTCTTCCGCATCCGACTCCGTTTTGGTTCCGTCGTCGTTCCATATATATTTCTTCGTATCGACGACGTCGCCTACCGTCGTATCTCCCGCATAGGCAAGCGCTTTCGTTATTATATCGTCTTCTTTAAGCCCTATTATGTCGGGAATGTCGGTAAGTTTAAAGGAGTCGAGAAGTCTCTGAACGCCGTCGTCGACGTTATTTACGATATCGTAAAGAGAAACGTCGCTCTTCATAAGCGCTTTGGTTATCATACTCTCTTCGCCGAGATCGAGTATCTCCGCTATATCTTTGGTCGTGAGTATTTTAAGCGCTTTGTTTATTCCGCCGTCTTCGCTCGTGTCGAGAAGAGATCCTATCGAAACGTCTTTGAGTTTATCTCCGAGCGTAACGAGAAGTTTGTTGTCCGTCGCGCCGACGATATCCACTATATCCGCTATGTAGCACCCGTCGAGAGCGGTCATTATGCCGGGCTTTCCGTCCTCGCCCTCGGTAACGAGTTCTTTGAGCGTTTTGCCTTTAAGAGCGTCCGTTCTCAACAGTTTGGTTATGACGTTTTCTTCGTCGAAGTTGAGTATGTCCGCAACGTCGTCCGCCGTGAGTTTGTCGAGAATGGCGTTAAGTCCCTTGTCATCGCCTTCCGCAAACAATACGTCGGAAACGGCAACGTCTCCCAACTTGTCGAGAAGCGTGTCGATTATCTCGCTGTCGATAGAAAGCGCGTCTTTTATTCCCGCAAGGGTTATTCCGTCAAGAAGACCTTTGAAATCCCCTCTTATAACGGAACCGATGCTCTTATTTTCAAACAGTCTGATTATTCTGTTAATCATGCCGTTCTCGTCTTTGTCGAGTTCGCCGTACAAAAGACCTATGTTCTTGTTATCGAACAACTTCGTGATTTTAGTCGCATCGGTAACGAAAGAGAAAGAAGTGCTTCCGTCAAACAACGCATTCAGCAGATTACTCGAATTCAGAAGGTCGACGCCCGCAAGGTCTTTTATGGCGTCGAAGGTAATCATATCGAAATTGATATTGTCGTTATCGTCTTTAAGCAAAACGTTTATAACGGACATAAAGTCGTCGAGGCATACTCTCGTTATCTCGTTGAAATCGAAATAGATAACGCGGTTTCTCGCCTCGTTTTTCAACGTTCCGTTATCGTCGTACGCGCGTACGAACGTATCTCCCGTTTTGTAGTACAAGCCTTTCGGCGCTTTCTCCGCGAGCGTGTCTATTATCGCCTGCGGATTATACCCTTCCGACTTGTCGTTTTCGTCAACGGCGTTTATAGCGACGTACTTCGATTCGTACAAGAAAGGTACGTCAAGCGTTTCTTTGTCGAGATTAAACGCTTTCATCGCTTTTTCTACGTTGGCGTTCTTTTTAACCGCCTCTACGGCGTCTTCCGATATGGTTTCGAGTTTCCACTCTCTCATATCGTCGAACGTTTCGACGCCCGCAAGCGACGCATACGATTTGTACGGTTCGTCCGCAAGAATCTTGTTGACTCTCGTAGCGACTTCCGGTACGTTCGTAGCGATATCGCCCAGCGTGTTCATATCTCCTATAACGCCGTCTCCGTTCGCTAATTTCAAAAGCAACGTCAGCACAGTTTCGTTGCCCAGATCGTCGCTTACCACGTCCCCCTTGTTGATTACGGCGGTAACGTCTTTTACTTTAAAGACGGAACCCGCAATCGCAAGGCCGGTGAATATGCTGACGACGCCGATGATAATGCCTATGAAAAAGGCGATTACTCTTCGTGCAAAACCCATAAATATTCCCTCCTGTTCTTCGGAGCGTTCCCATACGCTCCCCCATACGCTCACGCGAGTATATTATATTACGCGCGGGCGCAAGTTTATTCGTTATAATAATAACCCCGTTTCGGCTCTTTGTCAATCCATACGCGAAAAAAACCGCCGACGGGGCGGTTTTTTTTCGTTTTTTTTACGTTTAGTCGCGACTATATGCGTTTTTTAACACCGTATTCCCTCTTTTTCGACGTTTTTGCGGAAAACGGCTCATCGGGCTTTTTTGTTTGCTCTCTTGCGTATAACGCGCGTTAAAACACTTTTATCGTTCATTTCGGGGTTTCTGACGCACTCCTCGAACAATTCGTTTAAAATTCTGCCGATTTCTTCCCCCTTAAACCCGAAAAGAGCAAGGTCGTTGCCGTTTACCGCAAGGTCTTTTATCTTAAATGGCGTGTGCCGGTTTATCATATCTTCGCGTATCTTTTTCCATTTGACTACCGTAGGACACTCTTTGTCCGTTTCGTCTTTGCACGCTTTCGCGTCCGCTTCTTTAAGTTTCATAAGATCGTCGAATATATCGTCGTTACGGACTATTTTAAGGCGTACTTTATTCTCTTTTTCGGCGGTATCCGAATCCTCCATGTGCATAGCCACAAGCCGTTTAACGCGCTCCGTAACGGACTTGGACGCTTTAAGTCGCCCCAAAACTTGTTCCGCGATATCCGCGCCGTATTTCTCGTGCCCGTGAAAATTGCCCGAAAGATTAAAAGCGTAGGGTTTTCCGATATCGTGCAACAAAGCGGGCAGTCTTACCTCTTTATCCGCGTAATACACGCACTTGAAAGTATGAGTAAGGACGTCGTATTTGTGATATTTTTCGGGTTGTTTCACGTGAAAACCGTCGTATAATTCGGGTAAAATCTCCTTTAAAACGCCGATATCCGTCATTAACGTCAACGCCTTATACACGTTTTCGGGATCCCCCCCGAGATACTTGAAATCGCCCGTAAGCGTCGCGCCAAGTTCGCCGAATACCCTTTCCGCCGATATACCGTTAATCATCGCCGAATTTTCTTTCGCCCCGCGAACCGTGTTTTCGTCCGGAAAAAATCCGAGTTCCGCCACGAAACGGACGAGCCTCATAAGTCTTAACCCGTCCTCCCCGAACGTTTCCTCGGGCGTTCTGCACGTCGTAAGCCTTTTCGCTTTTATGTCGGCTATTCCCCCTAGCGGATCCGCGATTTCCCCCGTACGCACGTTTTTATACACCGCGTTGCACCTGAAATCGCGCCGGAGAGCGTCCTCTTCGAGAGTCGCGCCGAACGTAACGACGTCCGGCATGTGCGATTTCCCCGAATAACTTTCTTTGCGAAAACAGGTGTATTCCGTCTTTTCGCCGTCTATTTCCATAAGACAGGTACCCGTGTGTTTGTAAACGGCAAGCACCTTTACGCCCGCTTTTTCAGCCGAAAGAGCGAACTCTTCCCCCGTAGCCTCGCCCGTAACGTCCGCGTCCGAACTCCCCCGTACGTTTGCGATTTCGTTTCGCACCGCTCCGCCGACAAGGTATATATTTTTACCCGTAAATTCGCTTATACGGTACAGTTTTTCAAGTTTTTGACTTTTCATACGGAATATTTTATCATATTTCTTGTCTTTTGAAAAGTTTTATTGTATAATATCTGCGTTATTTATTTTTTTAAACACGTCGCTTTTCGCCGTCGACGACTCCGTCGTTGCGGTTTTTTATACGGGAAAAGCGTCTTTAATACAAAGGAAACCGTAATGATAAAAATCATAGTAAACAAACACGCGGGTTCGGGGAAAGCCCTTACCGCCCTCAATCGCGTAGAAGAAATACTTAAATCGAAAAGTATTTCCTATTCCGTTTTCGATACAGAGCAAACGCACAACGCCGTACCCGTGGCAAAAGAAGTATGTTCTCAACCGGATACAGACACGATTATCGTTATGGGCGGGGACGGTACTCTGCACGAAGTGCTTAACGGTTTCGATAATTTTGACAAAATAAATCTCGGCATTATTCCTTGCGGAACGGGAAACGATTTCGCTTCCGCTTCTGACTTGCCCGCAGAACCGGACAAAAGTCTCGACGTTATTTTAAACGGCGAAGCGAAGTATACCGACTTTTTTCAGATGGGAGATATACGCGGAATAAACGTCATAGGAACGGGCATAGACGTAGACGTTCTGGTAAGATACGCAAAACACGAAAAGAGAACGAAAAGCACTTATCTTAAAAGCCTTATTTCCGCTCTTTTGCATTTCAAACCGTACAAGATATCGAAAACGGTAAACGGCAAAACGACGGAACATTCTTCTATGGTAATAGTCGCCGCGAACGGAAGATTTATAGGCGGTGGTCTCGAAGTTGCGCCCGAATCCGTTATGGACGACGGACTTATAGACGTCGTTATGGTAGACTCGATGAGCAAAATAGCAATGCCGTTCGCTCTCGTAAAACTTCTTAAAGGAAAAATACTCAAACTCAAAAAAACCACTATGGAGCGTTCAAAAGAAGTTTCCTTTTCTCTTCTCGGCGACGGGTTCGTTCAGGTCGACGGGGAAATATATTCGGGCGTTCCCATGGATATCAAACTCGTTTCGGGGAAACTCAAAGTTTATCGCCCTTAACGACAATCAGACAAACACACACCCTACACGGCAAAAAACACGGTAATTAACGTACTTATGATAAAGTTTGAAAAAGTCAATTTAAAAAACGGTAAACGGGCGGAAAAAATATTTTCCGCTTGTAATTATATTCTGTCCGATTACTCGGCGACCTGCGCTTATATGTGGAAAGACTATTACGATATAAAATACGCCTTTATATACGGCGATTGCGTACAGTCTATGAAATATTCGAAACGCGATACGGCATTCACTTTGCCCGTTACGGACGACAGAGAAAAAATAGTTAAACTTCTTGCGGAAGAGTTCAAAGAAAAAAAGACGCCGTTGGAGTTTTGTTGCGTTCCCGACGGGTACGTGCATTTCCTTTACGATATTTTCCCTTACGTGAAGGTACATTTCGACCGCGCGTGGAGCGATTACGTTTACCTTGCAAGCGATTTCGCCACTTTCAAAGGCAAAAAGTTTTCGGGGCAACGCAACCATATAAACAAGTTTAAAAGCCTGTATCCCGAATATAAATACGAAAGAATAACGAAAGACAACGTTTGCCTCGCAAAAGAGTGTATGGCGGAATACGTGAAAGACTATACGAAAAAATCCACTCTTTCAAAGAAAGAAAACGAATATGCCGAACGGCTTTTAAACAACTATTCCGATTTTTCTCTTCTCGGCGGAATGATAACCGTAAAAGGCGTTTGCGTTGCGTTTTCCGTGAACGAACTCGTTGGGGAAACGCTTATCACGCATATAGAAAAAGTGCTTAAATCTTACGAGGGGGCGGGGCAGGTTATCGTAAACGAAATCGCAAAAGATTACGGCTTGTCGGCAACGTATATCAACCGCGAAGACGATTCGGGCGACGAAGGGTTGCGCATAAGCAAAACGCAATATCACCCCGTCGATATTATGAACAAAAACTTCGTAAGGGTATACAAAACTTTTTACAACGTTTACGAAATGCCCGTTCTTAAAGGTGAAAAAGTAACGGTAAGCAACCTTACCTCCGCCGACAAAGAAGATTATTACCGAATGTATATCGACGATAAACTCAACGAATTCTGGGGATACGATTACCGACAAGACATAAAAAAACCTTCGCCCGACGCCTTTTTAAGAATGCAACGCAAAGACGTTAAAGAAAAAACCTGTTTTTCGTTAAAGGTTTCGGACAGAAAAACGGGCGAATTCGCGGGGGAAGCATGCCTTTATAACTTCGACTTTTTCGGAAACGCGGAAATCGGCATAAGAATAATCGAAAAACATCAGGGCAAAGGCTATGCGAAAGAAGCGTTGAAACTTTTAACCGCGTGGGCTTACAGAAAAGGCGCGAAAAAAGTTGTCGCCAAATGCTTTAAACAAAACGTTAAAAGCAAAGCCGTTTTACAAAAGGTTTTTACCTTTAACGGCGAGGACAAGGATTATTACTACTTCGTAGCGGACAGAAACGCCTTTAACTAAAATGACCAAACCTCGCGTTTTTAACGTAAAACGCAATAAAACCGCCCGTTAAAAAAGGACGCCGTCGGCAAGTTTTGCCGACGGCTTTAATATACTCAACGGTATTATTATAGCATATACCCCCGACTTACGTCAATACCCTTTTGAAAAATAAAGCAAACTTTATTTTTAAGTTTGATATTGACAATAAGCCGTTCTAGCGGTATAATGTAATTGAAAAAAGGCACAGAATACGAAAAAAGGAGATTCCGCCGATGTACTAATTTGATTACGAAATAATCGAGGAGGTATAGACCGAAAACTAATTCAGACTGAAAAGAAGTATTTACACATTCCCCCGCTTATATATTTTATGTTAAGCATCCCCCCGCTCGGGCAATTCGCCCGAGCGGGGGATTTTTACACGAGGCTTAAAAAGCAAGCCCGTCAATCTTCCAACCCTAACACGTAGTCTGCCGAAAGCCCGAATTTTTTGCATATCGAAACGACAAACTCCGTAGTAGGAACGCTTTTACCCTTTTCCCACAAAGACACGGTGTCTTGCGAAACGGACAAAATATCCCCGAACTCTTTCTGCGTAAGATTTCTTTCCGTTCTTATTTCTTTAATTCGCACAGATATAATTTCCATATTTTCATTTTACGAAAATATCTCGTAAATTACTTGACATACGAGAAACTCTCGTATAGAATATTTTTATAAATGAGTCCGGAGGGAAATTAAACTATGGAAAACGGGAACAACGGCAATAAAAGTCCGTCGGCAAGCAGGACAACAGCAAACAACAAGGTAAAACAAGGCGGTTCGGCGGTGGCGGGCTTTCTTCTCGTAATGTTTTTTAATCTCATAGGCGTTATAATCGTTTGCGCTATCGGTCAGCCCAAAACAACGAGAGGTATGAAATACTTTTTTATATTTCTTCTTTCGATTATATTTCCGCCCCTGATTATTATTCTTATAGTACGAGCGATAGTAAAGAAAACGCGCAAACGCAAGGCGGTGGCACGCGGGACGCAAACCTATAAAAAGCAACCGAACGGTAAATAATAAAATTGCGGAAAAACGCACCACGCCCCTTTTTAACAACGTTTTGCGCCTATCGGGAAAAGATTTTTTTAAAAATTACTTTCAAATCGTTGACAAGTTTTTTAAAATAATATATACTGATTAAGCATTAAGCGAGGATGGCGGAATTGGCAGACGCGTGCGTTTAAGGGGCGTATGGGAGACCGTGTGGGTTCAACCCCCACTCTTCGCACCAAAACGACCGAACACGAAAGTGTTCGGTTTTTTTCTTTTTATTCGCGTACCTTTCGCCTGACGGGCATACCCCGCAACACCTCGGACAAACTTTAAAGCATACTTATAAGGCGTCGCGAAACCGAAAAAAATATTCTTTACGCCACGACGTACGCTCGCAAAAACGGCAATACCGTTTTCTGCGAGTTTTATTTTACCCTTTCGTTTGTTCGTCGATATAACGTTTGATAAGTTTACCTACTTTTTTCGGCGAAGCCGTTTTTAACGCCGACAGTAAATCTTTTTTCATAATACCGTTAGAATAACCGACAACAGCAATAAATATACGGCGAAATATTTCGTTTTTCCTTTGGTATAAGCAAAATCCACGAAATACACGGCTATTATTCCCCCGACGAACGCCGAAAGACAACCGAAAAGCGTAGGCGCAACCGCAATTTCGCCGAAACCGCCTTTGACGGCGCATTTAAGCGTTTCATAAAATATTCCTCCGCCGATTACGGGTATACTCATCAGAAAAGTGAAATCCGCAAGTTCATTTTTTTCTATGCCTAAAAGTTCGCCGGTTGCAAATACCGTTCCGCTTCTCGACACCGCCGGAATCACGGCAACGCCTTGTGCAAGTCCCAGATAAAGCGAGTCTTTCAGCGTTATCTGTTTACGTTTTTCGTTATACCTTTTTTCGGCAACGTAGAGGTAAACCGCCGTAAAAAGAAATCCGAAAGGCAAAAATCTTCCGCCGAAAAACAACCCGTCTATAACGTCGCCG
>CAKQSC010000003.1 GCA_934271725.1 uncultured Clostridia bacterium | reverse complement strand
TTCCGTCAATGCGAGATTCTCGTCCAACTTAAAGTTTTTAGGATTCGCCCACACGTCCGAACTCGCATAAGACACGTAGAAAGGAATATCGCCTATAATTTTTATATCTTTTTCGTTTGCGTATCTTTTAAGTTTAAGCCATTGTTTTCTTGCGATATACTGCACGAACAACCGGAAGTTTACGTCCTTTTCGTACTTTTTATAGGCGTTTTGCATTGCAAAAGGCGTTCTCGTTTTAATTCTTAATTTCCATTTCGAGAAATCTTCCCCCGCTTTCGTATGCGAAGAAATCGCCTTGAACAACGCGTAATCGGCATACTTGCCGTTTTCTTTAAACGTAACGAAATCTCTCGCCGTAACGTCGAAGTTTTCAAACGCAAGACGCAAAAGTTTCATTTGTTTTTTTCTTACCGTAGCGTAATTTATCGTCTTATAAAAACGGCATTTTCTTTCTTCGAGTTGTTCTTTCGTTACGAGATTTCTGTCAAACAAATCTTCCGGATCTATAAACAGCGGATTTAAAGAGTCGGACGAAACGGACATATAAGGCGAATTGCCCGTACCCGTTTCCACAAGCGGTAAAATCTGCCAGTACCGCCAACCGCATTTGTCTAAAAAATTGACAAACGAATACGCGCTTTTACCGAAATTGCCTATGCCGTAATCGTTGGGCAACGAAAATACGGGCAACAAAACTCCGCTTTCTCTCATATAATGCTCCTTTAACTCTGTCGAAAAGCGGAACTTACCGCCATTCGCATTTTCGTAAAACTTTTTTAAGCCTTTCGGCTACGACCTTTGCGTCTTTGAAACTTAAAAACGCCGTCAGCCGAACGAACCCTTCGCCGTTTTTGCCGAAACCGACGCCCGGTGTGGTTACAAGATTCGCTTCATATAAAAGTTTACCGAAAAATTGCTCCGATGTCAAGAGATACGGGCATTTCATAAAAATATACGGCGAACTTTCTCCCCCGACGTATTCGCAACCGCAACTTTCAAGCGTTTCGGTTATAAGTTTTGCGTTCCTTTTATAATACGCCACGTTTTTTTCAATCTGCCGTCTGCCTTTATCGGAAAAAGTCGCTTCCGCGCCCCGTTGAGTTATATACGAAACGCCGTTTCTCTTTACGCTTTGCCTTAAAGCGTACAAGCCCGAAAGTCCGACTCCGCCGACGGTAAGCGACTCGGGTATAACCGTATATCCGCACCGTATACCCGTAAACCCCGCGTTTTTTGAAAAGGACGATATTTCTATCGAGACTTCCTTTCCTCCTTCTATCTCGTAAATCGATTTAGGGTAACCGCCCTTTACGTAGCCCTCGTACGCCCTGTCGAAAATTATAACGCTTTCGTTTTTCTTTGCAAAATCAACCCACGCTCCGAGTCCTTTTTCGTCGTAAACCGCCCCAGTAGGGTTGGCGGGAGAACAAAGATAAATCACGTCGCCGTAAGTCTTTTCGTCGGGCAGAGGTAAAAAACCGTTGTCGTAAACGGCGTTTATCGTTACCGTTTTTCGCCCGTCTATCTCGTTGGCGTCTTTATATTGCGGATAAGACGGATCGGAAATCAAAACGACGTTATCTGCCGAAAACAAGTCGAGAACGTCGGATAAGTCCGACTTCGCGCCGTCCGACACGAAAACTTCGTCGGCGGAAATATCCACGCCGAAGCGTTTGTACTCTTCCGCTATTTTTTCTCTTAAAAACGCGTATCCGTTGTACGGTCCGTATCCGCGGAAAGTTTTCGCTTTCCCCGTTTCCGCGCACGCCTTTTTCATCGCTTTAACGCACGCTTTCGGCAACGGCAGAGTTACGTCCCCGATACCCGTGTTTATAATCTTCGCTTTCGGGTTTTCTTTTTTATATTCATCGACCGCTTTCTTTACTTTGCCGAACAGATAGTCGTGTCCGAAATTAACAAGTCCGTCGTTTAACTTTATCATACTTCCACGTATCCCGAATATACCCGTTTTGCCTCGCCCGAAAGGTAAGCATCACAGCCCGCGAATCTTACTTTAAGAACGCCTCCGCGGAACGTAAGGGAATATTCTTTTTTTATCTTTCCCGACAGTCTTACCGCCACCGCTACGGCAACGCTTCCGCTACCGCACGAAAGAGTCTCTCCGCTACCCCTTTCGTATACCCTTACGCGTATATTGCCTTTCTTGTCGAAACTTGCGTATTCGACGTTTACGCCACCTTTAAATCTTGCGTTTTCGGCAACCCGTTTCGCTTTCTTTTCTATATCGAGCCCGCTTACTTCTTTCAAGAACGCCACGGCGTGAAGATTGCCGACGTCGATGATTTTATAAGTCGTTTGTCCGTCGGAAAAATCGGGAAGAACGGCATACTTGCCGAACTCCGTTTCGTAGCGGTTTTCGCTTAGTTTAACGACTTTTCTCGCCCCGACTTTCGTTTTTATGACGGCGTAGTCTTTCAAAGAACTTTCCGTAACGAGTTTGCCCGCGCACCTCAAAGCGTTTCCGCAGATATTTCCCTCACTGCCGTCGGCGTTGAACATTCTCATCTCGGCGTCGCAATCGTCCGAATCGTAAAGGATTACAAGTCCGTCCGAGCCTATGCCGAACCGACGGTCGGAAAGTTTTACGGCAAGGCGGGAAAGGTTAAGTCCCGACAAATCCCTACCGTTTACGTAAACGTAGTCGTTCCCCGCGCCCTGCATTTTAACAAAAGGTATTTTCATTTATTCCCCCGAAAAAAATTAAAGACAGACGGTTAAGTCTGCCTTTGTGTTTATATATCCATTTTATTAAGCAATTTTTCTTCGTCCCGCAACTCCTTCGGCACGACGACGTTGTCGTAAGAAAGATAGAACTTCTTTTTCTCTACCGTGTAATAATGAACGAATTGCACCGACACGAAAAACAACGAGAGTATGGGAATTAGTATAAGCAAGCCCACGCCCAACGTAAACAAACAAACGGTTACCGTAAAATAGAACGCTAAAATCTCCACCACTACGTATAAAGACGCTATCGTCAAAAAATCTTTGAAAGGACGTCTGAATATAGTTTGTAGTCCTTTCTTCACCGAACTGCTCGTTATCACGGCGGGAGCAAGGTCGGATATAAACCCTCTTGCGACGGCGTCTATCGCGAAAAACAACGATACCGCGATGAATATCGCAAAAAAGCCGAGAGTCGGACTTAAAAAATGAACGATAAGGAACGTCAGAGCGATTTCGAGAATATTAACGGCGGTAATCACGGTTGCCGAAAAAAGTTGCGACAATGCGTTTCTGCCCATACCCTCCGTGAGATATATGAGAAATCCTCTGTGAGTAAGACTCGACATGTGGTCGTTTACCGCTTTCCCGACGGCGTAGTTTCCCATGCCCGAAAAGAATCTGTACACGAGTAAAGTTACGGACAGAATGACTATTATGCACGTAAGGCTACCCGAATGGTTTGCTATGTAATCGGACATAATTTTTACGGAAGTACGGAAAGTTTCCACGTTTATGTCTACGCTTACGAACAGATTTTTAACGAGAAGATACGCGTTTCGTATAACGTCGGTAATCCCCGCTTTTTTCAGAATGTCGCCGTAACCGATACGCAGTCCCGCAAAGCACGCGCCGAATATTATCACAAGACATATAAGTTTATATAACAGCAATTTATATACTTGCCTGAAATTAGCAAGCAGTACCTGTAACGCGTATTTGAATCGCATTCTCAAAACTCCTTATCTTTCGTTCGTTTTCCTTTTTCTTATTATACGCCGTACTCTTTATAATGTTTCCGCGATTTTCAATAAATCTTCCTCGCCTACGGCTTCTTTCATCTCTTCTATGACGGCGTCCACGTCCACAAGGCCTTTGATTATCTTTTTTCTCAAATCTTTCGCAACGCGGTAAACTCTTTCGTCCATAAGTTCCTCTTCTTTTTTAGAATAACTTTCCGCAAGGTCTATCGCGGGAAAAACTCTCATAGACGCAAGATATTTGCTTAAAACGAGTTTCCAACCGCAAACGGAAGTTACGCGTTTTACGAGTTCCTTATCGTCGTCCGTCTTTTTAATAGTGCCTATCACCGTAACGCTACCCTCTTCGCAATTTCTCGCATATCCGAAATATTTTATTATCTCGTCAATCGTTTCGTCGGGAGAAAAAGTTTTGTTACCCTTGCTTATAGCCTTGTAGCACTCGTTTAAGGAATCAACGAGAACCACTACGTCCTCGCCCGCCAAAGACAGATTTTTCGCTCTGCCGAAAGCGATTTTCGCCGTGTACATATTGTTTTTCTGCCCGAGTTGCATAGAAGAATAATAGCACTCGCAATCTACGTTCTTTCTTATATAATCGTATTCTTCGCCACGCCCCGAAAGAAGCGCGACTATAATTTTTACCGACGGATTGTTTTTCTTTATTCCGCGAATTATGTTTATACCCGCGGTGGTAAGCCCCGTTTCGTCCCCGTCCGAAAATATAACGCCACGCGCCCCTTTATACAAAGGAACGAACGTGTCCGCAATAAGCGAAAGAGTATCGCCGTTATCCGCCATTATCTTTTCGGGCGAAAGTTTCTGCGGAGCCTCGCGATATTCGACGGTCGCGCGACTTTCCGGCTTTTCGCCGTTTATTTCTAATATTCCGACCACGACGGGAACGCTGTTCCCGTCGAACTTAACGACTTTCGCCTTGACTATATCCCCGTCTTTCATACCCGAAACGGTTGTCGCGAGTTTAGGAAAGATATATGGCGCAACGCCCGTAGAAGCGTATTGTTCGTCGCACAAAAAACCGCCCGACTTGTCTCCGCAATACACGCCCTCGAACTCGTATTCGCGCTCCGGCATATTTTGCCCGTTCGCCGTTGGCGACGCCACCGACATTTCGTCTTTGTCGTTTACTTCTTCTATGCCGGCGTTCTTTCTGGGCCTGCCGGGACCTTTCTTTCTTCTCGGTTCGATTTTAACGTTTCCTTCCTGCACTTCGAGAATAAGCCTTATAAGGTCCTCTTTTTTCATAGTGCTCGGGCTCGATATTCCGAGAGTGCCCGCATATACCCATATAGCGCGGACGTTCGTATTAAGCAATTGTTCGTAAGTATAACCTTTTCCGTTTCTTTCAGTCATATCTGCTCCGTAAGCCGGACGGCGAGAACGGTTTGAAACCGTCTTTTTTCGTTTTATCTCCGTTCGGAAACAAAACACCCGCTTTCCGTGCGCTTACATTGTAACACAAAAAAATAATTTTGTACATTTTATTTCCGAATATAAAATCGTTTACGGCGTCAGCAATAAAAAAAATAATTACTCACGAAAAAACATTGACAACCGTTTGCATTTGTTGTATAATGATTAGGCTTTTATGATAAAGGATTTGCACCATTAGCTCAACTGGATAGAGCGTTGGTCTACGGAACCAAAGGTTGGGGATTCGAACTCCTCATGGTGCACCAAGAAGTTATAATCCGAATTGTTTGCTTGTTACAAGCGAATGGTTCGGATTTACTTTTTATTTAAAATAGGCAACGGTGACGCGATTTGCTACGCAACAATCGCTATTCCGTCGCTTCGCTCCTTACGGATTTACTTTATATATCGAAGATTTAGAATGATTTTTAGCATGAAAACGGGGCTTGCGATTTTTAGTCGCAAGCCCCGTTACGTTATTATTTTTTTACGTTTTATCGAAATATTAAACCGACGCAAAACGAAAGTCTTGCGTCGGTTGGTGTTTCTTATAGCCCTCAACGGACTGCGTTTAATTGTGAGCGATAACGTCCGTTATCAGTATCTTTGCGTTCTCGGGCGCTTCTCTTAAATCCGCAAAGTAGAAATACCCCGCCGACTTGAAGTCCTTAGCCGACATTGTTATTTCCGTCCATTCGCCGGGCAGAAGAGTCGCCGTAGCGTATGCTTTCTCGTATCCGCGTTTTATAACGGCAAAGGTAAGATTTTTGCTTGCCGGATTATAAACCTTGAACGTAACGGATGTATAATTCGATAAATCGACTCCCGCTAAATCATATCCGACGTAAACGACCGCTTTGGGCGTTCCCGAAGTATTTATCGAAAGAACTTTGCCGTAAGTCGCGTCCGTCTCTATCGAGAAAGTACCCGCCCAGTCGTAAAACTCGTTCGGATTGACAAACTTGCTTAAAACGCCGTCGACAGACATATCGAATATTTTATAATCTATATTTTTAAGGGCGTTTTCGCACGCGACGAGTTTATCCGCATTGACTTTGCCTTTCGCGCCGTCCGACAACTTATCGTAATATATTCTTGCCGACATAATAGCGTCGACGTCGCTTGCGACGACCTTATCCGCATCGGGAAGACCGTCTATCATATATTGAACGCTTGAATCGCCGTATGCAACCATATCCGTAATACGGAAAGACAAAGTTTCGTTTTTAAGGACTTCCGCGAAATAGAAGTAACCACCGCTTACAAGCGCCGATACGGGAACGGTTACCTCCGTCCAACCGTTTGCTTTAAGTTTCGCATCGTAATAAAGTTTACCCCAACCGCGTGTTATTACGCAGAATCTCACATCGACGTTCCTCGGATTATAAACGGAGAAGGTAACGTAATCGTAAGCCGAAATACCCTCGTCGAGAAGATACCCGAGATAGAGTACGGGGCTTGTCCCGGTCGTTCCCGTCGTATTGACGGAAAGCACCTTGCCGTAAGTTTCGTCCTCTTCTATCGAGAAGTCTCCGTCCCAAAGGTAACTCGGAATATCCGTCGGGTGAGTAAACTTATCAAGAACACCGTCTTTGGACATATCGAAAACGTAATAAGGAAGACGGGCAAGTATTTCTTCCGCCTGCGTAAGTCTTGTTACGTCTACCTTTTTCTTTGCGAGCGAAGAAAGTTTTTCGTATTCCGCTCTTGCAAAGTTTACCGTATCTCTGTCGTACGCCGTAACGTCTTTTGCGTCGGGAACAGCGTTTATTGCCGACTGAACGTATTCCGCCGAGCATGCGTAAGCGTTGTCGACGTAGAACTTGTCGCCGGGATCCGTCGGATAAATTACGAAGGATACCGCCGATTTGAAATCGTTTATCGCAAGTTTTATCTCCGTCCAGCGGTTTGCTTTAAGCGTAAAAGTCGCAACCGTACCCGACCAGCCGTAATTTATAAAGAAAAGCGTAGCGTCTTCGGAATTAGCGTTATAAAATCTCCACGTAATATAGTCGTAACCGCTTAAAACGGAAGAAATTGAAGAAATGTCGTAAGTCATCCATATTCTTCTCGCGTTCCTGTCGCCGTCCGGCAAAACTTTACGAACGCCTATCGCGAGTTTCTTTCCGCCGTCGAAATCTTCTACGGCTATACTACCGCTCCATTCCACCCACTTGATATCCGCAACGAATTTGGAAGTCGCCATCGGATCGTTGAAATCGAATACGGTATATTTATATTTCAACAGAGTCGACTTTTTAGCGTCATCTATGGCGTATCTTTCCTCGTCCGTAAAGGGCGTAACCGTTTTTAACAACGAATACGTTCCCGACAAATCGAGAATGAGCATTCCCTCCGTTTCGCTTGCCGTGCCCGCTTCGAGTTTGGATACTATCTTTTTAAATATCTCCGAAATCTTCGTCGCGCGGGCGGTAATGTCGGCGTAAACGTCGGCGTTATCGCTCTTCATACGGTTTTGCTTATACGAAACCATACTTTCAAACGAACTTAAAAAGTAAACCGCTTCTCTCGCGTTGTCGGCGGTGAGTTCTTCCGCGCCGACAACGTAATCGTTTTTAAGGATTATCTCCGTATAATCGTTATTTACCACGCGTGATAAAAGCATATCCGAAAGAGTGATTTTACAAGTCCCGCTCGCCTTTATATAAGAAAGAGCCTCGTATTCATCTTCGGAAAGAATTATAACGCTTGCCGTCTCCGAAACGTCGTATCTCGTAACGAGTTCGTCGTTAGCGTTGTAAAGCGAAAGAGTAACCGTTTTGTCGGATACGACGGACGTAAGCGTATTTTGAGATACGTTTATGTCGTTATATTTTTTATTTAGCGATATTTTCGCTTCCGCGTCTTTTATATCGGCGACGTATTTGCCGTTGCTTTGAGTTATAGTAACGTTTCCGCTACCGCCGTACTTTCCGCCGTCAAGCGCGGATTCGTAAATGTTGTCTCTCGAAACCGTTTTCGCCGAAAGAGTGGAAAGAATTATTTTCGCGTTCTCCGTTTGTCCCTCGACGTAATTGAAAGTAAACGTCATAACGTTTCCGGATTCGACGAAATCCGTTGCGGGAAGATTCGCCTTCACCGTCTTACCCGCGGGTATCGTTACGGCGTTGGACGAACCGTTTACGCATAGCGAAACGTCTTTGTCCGACTCGTTTTTAATATCGAATTCGACGTAATCGTAACGGTCGGTTACTATCGTGGACGTGGTGATGCCGACGTTAAACTTGCTTTCCGCGCTCGCGGATGCTTTTTCGCTACTTTCGTCGTGATCCTCGAATCCGCCGAACGTCAACGAGGTTCCGCCTTTACCGTTACCGAACGCGTCCGCGCTGTATTCGTAAGTTGCCCCTTCCGTTTCGCCGAGTTGCAGAATACCGTATTTTTCGGAAAAATGCGCCCATGCCGAAGCGTCGTCCCAACTTTTTGCGTCAAGGAACTTCGCCACCGCTTTGACGTATTCTTCATAATGACTTTCCACCGCGGAACGGCACGCTTCGTCCAACTTGCCGTAATAGCCGTAAGCCTTTAACAGCGTATCTTCCGAGGGCGTACCCGTTTTGAGTTTATCCGCTTCTTCCGCAAACGAAAGAGCCGTTTTCTGAACTTCCGTGAGTTCTTTTTCGCCTATCGTAGCCGTCCATTTATCGAAATAGAAATCGCAGGCGTCGCCACCTTCCGTTCTAACGCAAAAGGCTATTATTTCGTCGCTTCTGAACTTCATAAGAATAGGATCGAGTTCAAAAACGTAATCGTTCCAACCCGGTTTAAGTTCTTTTTCTTCGCTGTAAACCGCATTACTTCCCGAAACTATGGAAAGAGTCGCTTTTTTATCTTTTTCAGCCGTGCTGAATACGCTTATTCCGAAAGAAGCGAGTCTTTCGACGGGAATGTCGGGATAAGCGGAATGAGCGGGATAAAACACCAAGGACGGGTTTTTACCCGAAACGTAAGCGAATTTCAGAAAGCCTTTGCCCGAGCGCGCCTGTTCGGCGTTTTCTTCAACGGTTATCTTTCCGTACAAATCGAGAATATCTTCTATATACGGGCGAACGCAATACAAATCTTTCGGGCTTTCAAAATCGAGCAACGTATATTCGCCGTCCGTATATTCCGTTTTTTCGGGTTGGTCGACGGGACCCGGCGTGTCGCCCTCTCCTTTTCCGTTTTTCTTACCGCACGCGAACGAGAAACAAGCGAACGCCACGGACAATACGAGCATAAGCGATAAAAGCGAGATAAGTAAAGTTTTATTTCTTTTCATTGCTTATTCCCCCTTTTTATATTCCGCTCGAAGCGCGGATATTTTAAGCGTTTTGTCCGACTGAATATCGTAATCGCCGTATTCGTTCTTTCTTATGTTCTGCATATAAATCTGCAACGTACCCGACGATTTTTCGGACGCTTTCGCCGTGAGATTAAATCTTAAATCCCTCTTTTCGCCCGCGCCGAGATAGCACGAACCGAGTTCGTAAACCCTTCCGTCCGCAACGAATCGGACAAACAAATCGACGCCTTTTACCGAAAGGTTTTCCAAAGTAAACGCATAACTTACAACGCCCGAAACATTTTCGAGTTTTATCGTAACGTTCGGCGTGAAACTAGTCGTCTGAATATCGTTTAAGCCCGTTCCGAAAAGTTTGCCTTTCAAAGTAGCGTTAATCACTCCGTCTGCGCTTTGAACGGTGCTTAAATCGCTTGCAGAAACCTTATCCGACGAAACGTCTGTCGCTTTGCTTCCCGTTATCGAAAAAGTCGCTTGCGAATTGCTTGTTTTGACGGTAACCTTTCCGCCCGTTTCCGTAAGTTCGTATTTATAACCGCCGTCGGTCGCGACGCCCGTAACGGATTTACCGTTTATTTCCGCCGTTTGCGCGTTCGCGTATACCGTCGCTTTCGCCTTGCCGTTTTCAAAAGTTTCGCAAAGCATTATTTCGTCCTCGTTTTGCAGGGCGAGAATACGCTTCGCAAGTTCTTCCCTTGCCTTTACTACAAGCGAATCGTCCACGTAATATATTGCCGAGCCGAACAGTTCCGCATACAAATCGTTTACGTAATCGTTGAAATTAAGCGTACCGAGGTTATATTTCTCATAATACTTTTCAAGAAGTTCTTCGTATACGCAAAGCATATCGTAATCGTCCATCGAATCGCGATAAGCGACGAGTCTTAACGACGGTATGGGACCGTCTATTCCGTAATATTTGCCGGGGTATACGAGATATCCGTCGCCGTCCGCGCCGTTGTATCTCGTAGAGTCCTCGTACTGATCGATGTATTTATACCATTCTTTGTTGGAATGTCCGTTCGTGGTCGCCCAGTAAAGATATCCGTCTATTCCGTAGCACTTTTCCATCCAGCCGGATATTCTCGTGCCGAGATTGTAATCGTCGATATGAAACGTGGGATAAGGATAAGTAGGTCCTACGCACGTGTACGCCCACACTTCCGTTCCTCTTTCTTTCGATGCCGAAGCATAACGGTCGGAAGCGTAACCCGTTCCGAACACGCTGAGATAAGGACAGAAAGAAGCGTTGTAATTTTCAACCCATTCCTCGATAAATCCGACGTTGGTGAAAAGAGTCGGTATTTTAAGAACGGAATCGAGAACGTGATTCGTAAAATCTTCGCCGTACTTTTCGCCGAGAGCAACGAACTCCGCGTCTGCTTTAAGTCTTTCGACCGCAAGAGCGAGCATCTGATCCACCTCACCGCCCTCCGCAAGCATTCTTTCCGCGTTGGACGCTCTGTTATATACGGTATCTATATCCGCCTCGTCTATTTCAAAAGGATAGAAATAAGCGTAATCTATATAACAATCTTCCGGCGTGCTTATTTTGGCAAGCGCGGTAACGTATTGAAGACATATTTCCGTGGCGGACGTAGGTTTTCCTCCGCTGTAAGCGACGTAAGAGGGTTGGAACTGATAAGGAATATACACGGAGTTGTAGTTAAGGTTGTCTTTCGTCCTTTTTACCTGTTCGAGCCATTCTTCGCCGTAAGCGTTAAAATCGTTTCTTCTTTTGTTGTGAAGGCACGTGTTGATTTTATAATCGAGGAAAAAGTCTATATATTTGTTTACCATTTCGTCGGAATTATCGAACTCCCCTCTTAATAGAGAACTCTGATACATAACGAAACAGGATTTGAAACTTCTTCTTCCCGAATATTCTATATCCCACACGTTTACCGTAACGGGAACATCAGTCTCGTCTCCGTCTATATCGAGAACGAAATTACCCGTATATATGCCGTCTTTAACGCCCGTCGAATCGAACTCTACGTAAAGCCCCTGATTGTTTCCCGCCTTTACGGTATTCTCTTTATAATTCTCCGCCACGGTCATGGGAAGAAGCATATCGGGAACATATTCACCCGTCTGATAAACGCCGTTTATGTCGCTTTTCGTGTTGACTCTTATATATTTTTGTTGATATATATCGACGTTCGCAAGCGGGAAAACTTCTCCGTCGGCGGATTTCAACTCCCCGCCTTTAAGAGAAAAGGAACCGATGTCTTTGTTTGCCGTAATTATAAGTTGCGCGCCTTCCGTTTCGTTTTTCATCATAGAAACGTTTAAAACCGCGTCCGACAGGGTATACCTGCCGTTGGTATCGGGATCCATAGAAACTTTCGTCGTGGAATAGGTGCTCCACAATTCGGCAACGCTACCCGTACCGTTATCTTTTTTTGCACCGCACCCCGCGCCCGTTATCGCCGAAAACAAGAAAGAAGAGGACAGTAAGGCGCACAATGCCATTCGTGTTATTTTTTTCACTTTTTTCTCCCGTTAGTCTATTTTGGACGAAATGCTTGCCCAGTTCTGAGTCATAAACTCATAGTTCTTTTGAATAAGTTGTCGCGCCGTAAGGCTTCCGTCGTAGAAAGAGTTTATATATCCCGTAACGCCGTTGAAAAGTTTAAAGTTGACACCGCCGATCGTAAACATTTTCGCGGTGGAAGCGAAGGTTACGACGCTTTCTTTGGGTATTGCGCTTACCGATTTCTGGAAATCGGAAAGGGTTATTTCGGTATACTTTCCTTTTTCGCTGAGGTTAAACGGAAGAGTGGAACCTTTGGTCGCTCTTCTGTAACAATCGAGTCCTTTGTCCGAATACATATATTCGATGAAACTCTTTACAAGTTCAGTATTCGGGGAATAAGACGCGCCCGCGAGAACGTGACTGGAACCCTGACCTACGTAACTGCGTTTTCTTGCCTTTCTGACCGTGTCCACGTCGTCGTTCGTCGCAAACGAAGGCTTGCCCTCGTAACCCGTAGCGTTGTCGTCTGCGTATTTTACGAGTTCTGCGAGTTTATCGTCCTTATCCGCGTCGTTCTTAAAGGAAAGTTTATTTGCAAGCGCGCTTATAACGGGCGTTTTGATATAATCTATCTTGACGTTACCGCCTACCGAACCCATTTCGTTTTCAATCCACGCGCCGTTTACGCAGAATACCGCCCTTTCGCGCAGGAAATATCCCTGCATATCCGTAAAGTTAAGGTTTTCCGAGTTTTCAAGTTGATATTTGTTCGTCTTTTTAAGCAATTTTTCAAGAACGGAAAGCATTTCGAGATGACCTTGATAATTGAAAAGACTTTGCGAGTATTGTCCGTTCATATCTTTTCCTGCAAAGTAATTCGCAATGTTTTCGTCCGATTCGTACTGCATGAACCATACGCCCATAAACATCGAATAATATTCGTCTTCCGCGCAGTAAATAAAGGGCGCGATGTTAGAATACGTCTGATTTTTCTCCGCTATGCCTTTTATCTTGTCGCAAGTCGCGAAAAGTTGGTCGGTGGTAAGAGGAACGTCGTCGTCCGTAAGACCGAGTTTGTTCCACAAAGTTACGTTTCTGAGTATTCCCGTAGTTCCTTCTATCCAGGGAAGTCCGTAATATTTGTCGTTTACCTTGTAATGTTTTTTAAACTCTTTGTTAAGTTTGGAGTCTATCGTCGCACCGCCCTCTCCGTCGAGTTTCTTGTTGCAAAGGTCGGTGATATCGAGGAACACGTTGGGGTATTTCTGCCCTTTAACGCTTATTTCGCCCTCGTATATTCTCGTAGCGTAATCCGCCGTTCTGTAAACGAACAAATCCGTATCGGCATGTTCTTTTACTTTGGTTTCTATCGATTCGTTGCCTTTACTGCCTATGCTCGTGTTGAGTCTGAACTTATAGCCCGTAGCGTTGCTCCATTCCTTGCCCATTTGTTCAAGCCATTCCAGCCCGTAACCGAGTTGAACGGCTTCTACTCTCAACGTTCCTTCCGGATTTCCGCCGTTTGAACCGCAAGCGCCGGAAAGGCAAACCGTCGATAAAGAAGCGACGGCAAGAACGCCCGTTAAAAATCTTTTTAATGTCTTTTTCATAGTGTTACTCCTTGTCTGTTATATTTTTATTGTTTAGCCTTTTATTCCGCCGATATGTACTTTTTCCATTACGGTGTTCTGAAAACAGCCGAAAAGGACGAGTATCGGTATTATCGATATCAAAATACCCGCAAAATACGCCGGCGTGTTGGCGTTGTATTTCGCTATTTCGCTGAACGCGTACGCGCCGTAAGAAAGAGTCGGAAAACTAGGATAATAAAGAAGAATCGTAGAATAGTCGTTCCAGGTTCCTATAACGCCCATAACGTAAAGCGCGGTCGCGCTGGGGATAAGCATGGGAAGCATAATTTTAAGATACACCTGCCAGTGTCCCGCGCCGTCGATAAACGCCGCCTCCGCATATTGCCAGGATATAGCCTTGTAAAAGGCGTAATAGTAGAAGAAGTTCGCTCCGAACAGCGTTACGTGAGTAAGGAACATAAACGGCGTGTTTATAATCTGTACGTTGGTAAGCAATTTATACATCGCGCCCGCCGAACCGTATATGGGCAGTATCGCTATAAAAACGCCGAGTTTATATATTCCCCTCGTAAGTTTGGAAGAATAAAACACGAGTACGTACGTTACCGTAGCCGTAACGAAAGCGGAAATCAGCGGTCCTAAAATAGATATCCACATAGAGTTAAGAAGCATAACGCCGTAACTCTTACCTATCACCTTACCCCATACGCCGAACGCGTTTTTAAAGTTCGCGAACGTCGGATTTTTGGGGAAAGAGAATAATTTATAGTTCATCTGATCCAAGATAAACGCGTCCTGATCGTGTTTTATCGCTATAAGAAAAGCAAACACGAAAAAGAAGAGAATGAACAGCGCGTACAGCGTGAATATTATAAACGCGATTACGGAACCTGCTTTCTGCGCGGGAGTTTTTTCTTTAAAACGTCTGAAACTTTTCGTCATAAAGTTACCTCCATATCCCTTTTATCGCTGTAAATGAAATGTTTTATAAGCATCGCTATCGGGAATACGACGAGAGTCATCATAATTCCTACCGCCGAGGCGTAATACAAATCTCTCGTCTTGCCTTCGCCCGAAACGAGCGCGTACAGAAGATAAGACAAAGTCATCGTTCCTTTTTCGCCTTTCGTAAACGCAAGTATCGGTCCGCTCGCCGACAAAATAGAAGCGCATCTTAAAATAAGCATAGTCGAAATGGTCGGCCACATCATAGGTATGATGAGAGAAACGAGTTCTCTCATCCAACCGCACCCGTCGATTTTTCCCGCTTCGAGAATCTCCGAACTCGTGCCGTTCATAGAACCGCCTATAACTATTATGTTTCCGCCGAACGCAAACATTACGTTATAAAAGAGAATCGTTAAAAGCGCGTCCGGCTCGTGAGAGAGCAAACTGTAAAATCCCATACCGTGGTGGTGGCGATAAGCGTCGTAAACACCGCCCGTGCCTATCGAATACTTGAAAAGTATGACGAGAACGGAGGAAGATATTATCGTGGGAAGATAATATATAAATCTGAACGCTTTATACCCCGAAATCTTTTTGAAGAAGAAAAAACTCATAACGATAGACAGCGGAAACACTATAAGAAGGTCGGCAAAGAAAAACAACAAAGTGTTTCTTAAAGCCAACGTTACTTCTTTGAAATCCGCCCCGCCCGCGTTGAATATCTTTCTGAAATTGTCGAGAGTAAATCTTTCCACCATTTTCACGCCCGAATAGTCGGGTTGCTGAAAAGCCATCAATATGGAATCGAAATTTACGTATACGAAAAACACTAAAAAACCGATTGTAGGTAAAATAAGCACGCTTATTATAAACAACAACCTCGTGGTTTTCATGCTTAATCCGCTTGTTTTCTTTTCTTTTAAGTCTGTCATTTAAGTATCCTTTTGTTTTTTCCGCGTTCCCGCAGTCTGCGGGAACGCGTACTTCGATTTGTGTTATTCTTTACTTATTTTCTTTGCGATAACGTTTAGCAACGGTTACAACCGCAAACACCGCTACAAGCGCGATTACGCACGCCATACCGCTTACGGACAAGTTGCAACCTTTGTCTTTCTTTAACTTTTCACCGCAAACGTCGCAAACTCCGTCGTCGTCGCCGTCAACGTGTCCCGTCTTTTCAACCGTTTCCGTTTTGGTGTGTCCGCATTCCGTGCAGGTATACGTCTTTTCGCCGTCTTCCGTGCAAGTGGGTTCGGTGGTAACTACGCCGTCGTCGTAGGTATGAGCCGTTTCGCCGAGTTTTTCACCGCAGACGTCGCAAACGTGCCAGTGGTTGGTTCCGTCTTTCGACCATTCCGTCGAGGGTGTATGCGCAACTTTATCTACGTCTTCCGTTCTCGTGTGTCCGCATACCGTGCAGGTAAAGGTCTTGACGCCCTTTGCAGTGCAGGTGGGTTCGGTGGTAACTTCGCCGTCGTCGTAGGTGTGAGCCGTTTCGTCAATGTGTTCACCGCAACCGTTTGCACATTCGTGCCAGTGGTTGGTTTCGTCGTTCGTCCACGCTTCGACCGCGCTGTGTCCTTTCGCGTTCACGTCTTCCGTTTTCGTATGTCCGCATACCATGCAGGTAAAGGTCTTAACGCCCTTTGCAGTGCAGGTGGGTTCAGCGGTAACTACGCCGTCGTCATAAGTATGCGCCGTTTCATCGAGGTGTTCACCGCAACCGTTTGCACATTCGTGCCAATGGTTGGTTCCGTCTTTCGTCCACGCTTCGACCGCGCTGTGTCCTTTCGCGTTCACGTCTTCCGTTTTCGTATGTCCGCATACCGTGCAGGTAAAGGTCTTAACGCCCTTTGCAGTGCAGGTGGGTTCAGTGGTAACTACGCCGTCGTTGTAGGTGTGAGCCGTTTCGTCAATGCGTTCACCGCAACCGTTTGCACATTCGTGCCAGTGGTTGGTTTCGTCGTTCGTCCACGCTTCGACCGCGCTGTGTCCAAGCGCGTCGAGCTTGCCGTCGCCCGCTTTCCAGGCGTCGAGATCGGTTATTTCCGTTTTGCCTTCCGCGTCCGCAAAATGCTTTCCGCAACTACAATCGTAATATTCCTTAACGCCGTCGTTTTCGCAATCGGGTGCGACCGCGTCTACTTTGGTTGCCGTATGTCCTTCCGCATTAAACGTCTTTTTAACTATAACCGCGTCGTGCGCAAAATCGCAAACGGTGTCCGCCGTAACTTCAACGCCGTCTATCGTCCAGCCGAGCCTGTAAAAATGTCCTACGTTTTCCGTAAGAGTCGCAAGTTCGCCAAACTTTTCGCCCTCTGCAACCGTCTTGCCGTCCGCGACTTTCTCGTAGAATCTGAAATCTTTAACGCTTACGTTCGCGCTGTTCGTATCGCCTGCCATAAATTGGAATATGAAACTCAACGATTCCGATCTCTTAGCGGTATATTCGTACGCCACTTCTACGTAAGCGTCGGGAGTTCTGTAAACTATATCGGCAAAACTTACCCATTCCGGTGTTTCTACCGCAAATGCGAATCTGCCGTTACCCTTTACCGCAAACTTTATGAGATACGTTTTGCCTGCCGTTACTTTATAGTTTGCAAGCACGGCATAGTTTAATTGAGCAACCGTTTCATCGTCGCTTCTAGTAAGAGTAACACCGCCGTCGTCGTTAAGTACGGGTTTGTTATATCTCGTCCAGTATTCCAAAGAAGAAGCAAGATCGTGATCGTATACGTTGTCTACGAAATCAACGTTGTTTATTCTCTTTCTTACTACGGTTGCCGTTTTGTCCGTGCCGTAATTATAAACGGTGTCGGCAGTTATCTTTTCTCCGTCGACAGCCCAGTAACTTACGTAACCCGTTTTTACCGTAATTTCGGGAAGTTCGCCGATAGCCGTTTCTCCGTCGAATTGTTTTTCAATCTTTTCATAGAACTTGAAGTTCTTTAAATAGACGTTTCCGCTACCCGCGTCCGTTTGGAAAATTATCGTAGCGTTGCCGTTTTTGGGCGCCGTATATTCGTATTCGTAATGTACAAAATCAGGATGATTAAACCAAGCGGCGCCGAGCGTTTTCCATCCGGGCGAATTGGTTGCGATATTCATGTGAATGTTGTCGCATTTCATATCGAAAGTTAAAATATATTTTTTATCTTTCTGTATGGGAAGTTTGTTGCTACCCGCAAGATAATTATACGCCGTACCACTCGCCATTCCCTCGGGACGGTTAAGAAGTGCGGAACCGTCATCTTGAAGAACAGGCATCTGATAGTCCGTCCAGCACGAAAGGTCTTTTGCCATATCGTAATAATAGTTTTCGGGCAAGAAAGTAAGCATATTGACTTTCTTATAAGTTACGACCGCCGTTTTGTCCGCGCCGTAATCGTAAACGGTGTCTTTATCGATTGCTACGCCGTCGATAGTCCAACTGCCCTTATAGCCTGTTTTTACGGGAATCTCGGGAAGCGTACCGATAGCGGTTCCGACGTTTACCGTTACGTTGTTCTTTTCGTAAACTTTAAAGTTTTTAACGTAAATATTACCGCTTCCGCCGAGAACCTGAAAAATAAACTCCAAGGCACCGCCTGCGGTTGCCGTAAACTCCGATCTGTAATCCACGTAATCGGCGTTTTCATAGTTATTATCGGGCATAACTTTCCATGCCCAGTTCGGCTTCATACTGCTTAAAACAAAACGTATTCTGCTATCCGTTTTTACGCTTATCACCGCAACGTACGTTTTATCTTTCGTAACGGTGTATTTGCCGACATTCATCGCGTAGTTTATCGTACCGCTTGCCGACGCGTCTCTCGTGAGAGTAATGCCACCCTCGTCGTTTAACACGGGCATTTTATAATCGGAAGCAGGTGCAACCCACGTATCCGCAGAAGACGCTATGTCGTAATCGTTCGCCATAGGCGTTTCAAACGTAACCGTATAAGTTTCTCCGTCTGCGTTTGCTTTTGCCGTAGTTACGGCAAACATTGCCGTGCAAAGCATGAACAGACAGATAAAAACAGATAATAAAGTGATTCTTTTTTTCATCTTTGTCCTCCAAGACATCATATTTTTGCTCGCGCTTGCGCGAGTAAATTACCTTATTTATTAAAGGTTTCTTTCGGCACAGCCGAAAGAGGGGTACCCCTCTTTTTCGCAAACTCTTTTTTAGTTTTTTGCGTCAATCTTTTTTCGTAACCGTATATTCGGCGGAATAATATCCGTCTTTAAGTTCCGCTTCAAACGGTTTCAGACGAACGGTAAACTCCGTAGCCGTAACCCTTTCTCTTTTTTTAAGAACTTCTTCGCCGTCGGCACTCTTTACGCTTATTTCTATCTCGTACGTTCCGCCTTTTTCGGCGCCGTCGAGCACGGGCTCGAACAAGCGGTTGTTTCTATAAACCACGTCTACCTTTTTATCGAAACACACGGTTTTTTGAAACCCCTCTTTCAAAGCGTAAAAGGCTTGTTTTTTATACCCGTAAAAGTCTATCGGCGGTTTTATGTAACTTGCGTCGTTGGCACCGCCCGTAAGGCAACACCACATAAGCCCGTCCGCGCCGAGACAGCGCATATATTTAACCGCGTTATACGCGCAAAGCGCCTGATACGCCTGACTTAACTTAAAATCCAACTTATCGTAATCTTCCCCGAAAGCCCGTTTTTCGTCCGCGAGTTCGTAAGAATCGTTCTTTACGTACGTTTTACATTCTTCCGTGCGGTCGTCATTCCTGCCGACTATCGCGAATTCGGAAATTATATACGCGTGTTTTTTGCTTTTTAAAAGTGCCGGTTGAGATTTCCAGCCCTGTTTACGGAAAACGTCCCACCGGTTACCGTAACCTAAAAGTATCTCGTAGTTATGCGCGCTTCTTACAACGTTTTCGTCTTTCCACCCGAAAGAACTCTCACAAGGGGAAAAGTCCTGATCCGCCTTTCCGTCGTCCTGATAATAGAACCCTTTGTCGCCGTATAGCCCACCGCCGTAATAGAGGTGCGAGCAAGGGCAAATCAACCTCGTGTCGTCCGTCCGTTTAACGGCGGTAACGTATTCGTCGAACATTTTATCGAGAACGCGCCTTGTCGAATGAAACTCGTTGCTCCCCTCCCACATTATTATACTCGGGCGGTTGATAACTTCTTTCATCATCCCGGCGTAAGCATCTTTCGCTTGCCAACCCTTTTTTACGTCCGTAGTTTCGGCGGAATCTATAAGCCTCGTCGTCCAGATATTCATAAGTCCTAATCTGTCGCATACTTCGGCGTATCTCGGATCGTTGTTGCCGTAACCGAGAATATGAAATCTCGCAATGTTTCCGTTAATGCCTTTCGTCATAACCGTCTGCCAAACTATTTCTTCCGTAGTCGGGCAGGTATGGCTTAACACTATATTTTCGTAAGGCGGTAAAAATTGCATCCACAGCGCGCCGTTAAGCAAAACGCGTTTTCCGTTCAGGTGTATTTCGCCCTTCTTTTGATCTATTGTTCTGAAACCAGTTTCCGTTATCTCGTCGTCTACGGGTTCGCCCTCTTTTAAAATCTCCGCGCGCACCGTGTAAAGCGAGGGGCTGTCGGGCGACCACGCCATAGCGTCGAGCGAAAGTTCTTTTTCAAAGTTTTCCTTTTCTATCACGCCCGAGTAAACGGGTTTTTCTTCGCCGTACGGCGATTTGGCAAGATAAATCCTCGCGCCGAGCCCTTTTATAAAGCCGTTTACTTTAAAAGATATTTTCGCTTTTATTTTATCGCCCTCGATTTTCGTCGTTTTAACGACCAAATCTTTAACGTGAGTTTCGTTTAAAATATCAACGTAAACGTCTCTTGCGAGCCATGCCGTATACGGATCTTTGTTTCTGTGCCACGAATAATTCACTTCGGGCGCGCGTGGCATAACCGTTACTTTTATTTCGTTTTCGCCCTTATTCAAAAGGTCGGTAATATCTTTTTCGGTCGCCGTGAACCCTTCCGTTTTAAAGGCGAACGAGTCGTTTAACCATACCTCGCCCGAGGGATCGAGCGAACCTATGCGGACAACCGCTTTACCGCCGTCGTAATTAAACTTCGACGTAAGTTCTATTACTTTATCTTTATTCTTCTCACCGCCGATTTTATACGGCATTTTTACAAGCGTCTTTTCCGTTTTTTCGGCTTTCTGCGTTTCTACGGGCTGAAAAAAGTTCGTTACCGTTCTGCCGTCCGCTTCTAATTTTTCGGGTTTGAAACACCACTTGCAAACGGGGTGCATACCGCCCGAAATAAAAACCGTGTCGGGCGTTTCTTTGTTCGTAAGTTCGTACTCTCCCGCGTCTTGCCCGTTGAACGTAACTTTATAAAAATCTCCCGAAATATCTATTTCGACTCTGTTTTCTTCGCCAGGTATAAAGTTGCCGAGTTTAAAGTTTTTATGGTGATACGGATCGGGAATACCAACCCTCGCGTGTATTTCGCCGTTGCGGTAAATCTGCAACTTTATTATTTCGTCGACGCCTTTTCTCAATTCTATTATTCTGCCCGTATCCGTAGTGATAGGCGTCGTGCCGTTTTTGATTTTTTCTTCGTCGAGATATTCTTCGGGCAAAGTAAACGAAAACGCAAAGGTTTTTACCTCTTTTGCCTTAAACTCGTATTTAGCGCACGGAACGGGGGGAATAACCTTGTCCGAAAAGGTGAGAACCCCGTCTTTTTCCGAAACGGTTTCGTAAAATCGCCAGCCGACGAAATCTTCTTCTTTAAGGTAAGTTTGCGCCGTCATTTCGTCGAAACTTATTCTTTTTCTTATTTTACGGCTTATTTTATAACTCACGGCTTCGGTAAGTCGCGCTACTTCCTCTTCGGAAACGGCTTTTTCGGATTTCTCTTCCGTAACGTTTTTCTTGTCGAGAAAAGCCGAATAGTTTTTAAGAAAATCTATGCGTTCTTCCCCCGAAAGACATTCGCCGTTACCCGCCGAAAAATCGCCGTTATCGAACTTATATCCGCCGTCAATTTTGAAAAAATCGTAAAAATCAGTCTTCATTAAATAATCCTATTGCAAAAAATAAATATTTAGAGTATAATATCGTTATGCTTTACAAATACACGTTGCCCGGCGATTACGCAAAGCGGACATCCAACAACAAAATACAAACCGTTTCTTATACGGAGTTTGAAAACGAGCCGTCTCTCATACACTCTCACAAGCACGCGACGGAAATAATTTTCGTCAAATCGGGCGAAGGTTCGATAGTTTACCGCGACACGGAAATAGAAATCAAGCCGAACACGGTTTACTTTATCAACCCCAACACCGACCACACGGAACTTTCTAAAAACAAACTTAAATATTTCGTTATGCGTCTGCGCGATTTCGAGGTTCTCGACGAACACAAAATACCCATAAAGTCGCTTGAAATAAGTTCAAAAGATTATAAAACTTTTCTCTTTCTTTTAGAAACCGCGATAGAAGAGTACCGCACGCCCTCTTACGACGAGGATTACGTTATTTCGCTTTTCTCTTCCGTGTTCTTCGGCATTTCGCATATCGTAAAAAACAAATCTTCTCTTTCCGTATCGGAAAATACGTTAAACTTTTCGTCGACGGTGCAAAGTTGCATAAACTATATCGACCTTAATTTTTCAAAAATCTCTTCCGTTGACGAGTTGTGTTTGCGATTCAACATATCTCAACGCAATCTCGAACGGCTTTTTAAAAAGGAACTCGGTCTTTCGCCGATAGGCTACGTAAAACAGGTTAAACTTCAAAAAGCGCAAGCCTTGCTTACCGAGTCCAATTATTCCGTTTCGCAAATATCGGCAATGTGCGGGTTTGCGTCCTTTGCCTACTTTTCAAAAGAGTTTAAATACGCTTACGGACAAACCCCGTCCGACTATCGCAAGAAAACGGAAAACGTATGATACGACAAAATATTAGTTTTTACGGGACGGGCTTCTGCCTGCCCCTTTTATTTTCGCTACAAAGAACGCTAATCTCTCCAACCGAATTTCGCCGTTTCTTCGTTTATGGCTTTCCAAACTATATCGGTACGCCACAAGTGATTGTCGGGCGTGATTTCTAACCTGCAATTTTCGGGAACACCGCTTTTTTCGTAAATGCGTTTAACCGTTTCAAACCCCTCTTTCACGCCATCTATCGGGAAAATATCGTCGTTTTTACCGGCTATCACTATAAGTTTTCTCGGCGCGATAAGCGCGGAAAGGTCTTGCATCTCGAAATAATTTATTCCGCCGGGAATCTGATTGCACTCGCAATGCAGAATATCGAGAACGGATTTTTTATAAGTGCAAAAAGCGCACGACGGCGCGGAAAGTTTTATTCTTTCGTCCGTAACCGCCACGTAATACGCCGTTGTGCCTCCGCCCGATTGCCCCGTTACGAATATTTTGTCCGTATCGCACTCGGGAAAGTTGTTCAGCATATCTATCGCGCGGGATACGTCCCACACTCTTTCGCCTATAAGCGTTCTTCCCATAGAAATCGCCGTGAACGACGCGAATCTGCAATTTACGTTCGCGCCTCTTTTTTCGAGAGTCGGTTTTCTTTCGCCTAGTCCGCGTTGTTCTATCGCAAGCGCGACGTAGCCGTTTTTAACCGCTTGCAAAGACATAGAACGTCTTTCGAGTCCGTCCTCGTCCCCCTTATATTTCGCTATTCCTATCGAATTATGAAATCCCGATACGTGCCCTTGCAGGGTTATCGCAACGGGGTATTTTTTTCTGCCCGTTTTCGGTACGAGAAGATAACACGGCACGCGTTCTCCCTTTTCGCTGAAAAACTCGAAACGGTAAATAACGTATTCGCCCCTATCTTCTTTACTCACTATTTTAAAATCCGGTTCGCAGGCGTTGAGCGGTATTTTATCTAGTCCCGTAAGCGAAACAAACTTTTCTTTCAGTTGTTTTTTATACTCCGTAAGGTCGCAATTTTCTTTAAAACAAAGTTCGGGCGTGATTTTTTGAAGCAACAATTCGTGGCACAAATCGCCGTTTATCATTTCAATCGCCCCCTTTTACGACAACGCCTTTCGGCGCGGTAATTTTACAACCCTTTTCGTCAACCTTTATTTTCGCTTTTCCCTGCAAAAGCGCGACGGTACATTCAAACGCGCCGAAGTCCGTATACGGATTTACGGTTATTTTTCTGCACCCCGCCTCGTCTATTCTTACGCCCGCCACGTTTTCCGCGATAAACGGAACGGCTCCGCTAGCCCAACCGTGGCAGAAACTGTGTCTGAACCCCTTATAGCAATGCGCCCCTTCATCGCCGTGAATATCTTTCTTTCCTTTCTCGCCGAGAGTAAAAAGCGGGAAACATTCGTCTTTCCATTTAATATCGAAATCCTCGAAAAAAGTCGTTGCGCCGAGATCGAGCATCGCCGAAAAATATTCTTTCATAACGGAAACGGATTCTTTTTTGTACCCCGTTTTAAACATTGCCGAAAGAATGAAATACGCCATAAACGTGGAAATATCTTCCGCGCCGTTTCTTAAAAGGCTTTCGCCGAACTCTTTGTCCGTCGCACCGCCGAAAAGTATCTGCAACGCGTTGAGAGATTTTCTGCCCGTAACTTTGCATTTTCTCTTTTCCGCTCTTTTTAAAACCTTTTCAGCCACGGCGGTATCTTTACCCGAAACGCCTTTAAGATAAATTATCTTTTTTAACGCGTATCTCAAAATCGCCTCTACGGCATATATATTTTCCTCGTTTCCTTCCGTCGGCCAATCGATAAAATACGGTCTTGTCGTTAAGTTCGCCCCCGCTTTCATCGGATC
Source organism: uncultured Clostridia bacterium (assembly GCA_934271725.1). GTDB lineage: Bacteria > Bacillota > Clostridia > Christensenellales > Borkfalkiaceae > CAKQSC01. The sequence continues at coordinate 9,248 of CAKQSC010000003.1, read as the reverse complement.
GAAAAGCCCGTCCTCACCGACGCATATATCCAACTTTCCGACAAGGTCGTCTATAAACTCAAAGCATTTTTCAAGATACTTTTTGTCTCCCGTAAACTCGTAATATTTCGCTATATCGAGAACCAACCACAGCGAATATGAGGGTATGGAGTTCGCCCAGCCCGTACGTTTTACGTTTTCGATACACATATCGAGAGAGTTCGCAACGTTTTCAACGTCGCCGTAAACGTACAAAGCGGACAAAATCTCTACGTAGAGGTCGCCCGCCCACACAAGGCGGTCGCGCTTTATTCCGTCCCACATAACGCCGTTTTGCAAATTGAGAAAAATCGTCCTTTCGGCGGTGTTCCAGATTTTATCGACAAGGTTGTCTTCCGATTTAAAACCGCCCGTTCTTTTCGCGTCCGAATGAACGAACGTCGCCTCGACGGCAAGAAAATCTATTTGACAGTCGTCGACGTTGTCTATTCGTATAAACCTGAAACCCGTAGAGCCGAGCCTCACTTCCGAAAGATTTTGCACGTTTACGGTAAAATCTCTCGTAGAGTGATGATTACCGCTGTTTTTTTCGCCGAGTTCGCTACACGCCTCCGTCGCGCTTTCGCCGAAACGAACCCTTATCTTTGCCGAATATAAAGGAGAACGGACTATTTGCGTAAGTATTTTCACACCGCCCGGAATCTCTTTACCGAAATCGAGCAATATATACCCTTTCGGCATGACGGAAGCAAAAGTTTCGCTTCTTAACGGAACCTGCTTCACTGCGTTTTTTATAAGCGTGGCGACGTTCTCCGTTTTATCCTCCGCAATAACCGCGACGGGCGGTAAAAATTCCGTTATTTCGTGCGTTTCAATCATTATAAAATCCCTCGTACATACGCGTGTATTATTATATAGAAAATTATATCATACCGACACCCTCATTACTATCGTTTTTCCGACATTCGTTATATTATTTTCGACAAATCACAAATGTTTCCTCTTCAAAAATATTTTCAAAAATGTAAAAATAGTTATATAAAATGCTTGACAAATTATATAATATGGTGTACAATTTTTGCGAAAAAAGAAAAAGAGGTTACTAAAATGCACAAATCGGTATACAGCGTGATATTAAGCGACGAACTTGTAAATAAACTCGATGCGGTGGCTTATAAAAAAGGCGTCAGTCGGTCTGTTATGCTCGACAGGATTCTCGCCGGATATCTTACGGAAGAAACGGTCGAAATGAAAATGAACGGCGTGTTTGCCGAAATGGGCAGAATTATAGAGCAGTGTTCGGGGTTGAGGTTTACGAATCAGGCTTCCGACTATATGGCGTTCGTGCAGAGCGCGCTTCTTTACAAATACAACCCTACCGTGAAATATTCGATAGAATTGTTTCCGTCGGGAGATTTGGGGCAACTTAAAATATCCCTCCGTTCGGGAAGCGAAACCCTTATGCGGATTATGCGCAACTTTTACGACCTCTTTATCTTTATAGAAAACAAATATATAGGCGACAGGACTTACGGTTTCGACGGAACGCGTTTCGTCAGGGTGCTTAAACGCCCTAACGCGACCTCAAAGGAAACGGGGGAATACGTTGCCGATTATATTGCGGATTTCGACGGTTACCTGCGTATTTACTTTTCATATTTGGGAGACGAAGAAAAAGCCTCGCGCGAAGTAGAAAAGAAATACGCCGAAAATATTGCAAAAAAGGACGTGATTTTATGACTATGCTAAAATTAACCGCAAAAAGCGTTGAGGCGTTAAACTCAGCCAAATCTTTTGCGAGAGAATACGGAAACAGCGAGATTGACGAACAGCATTTGTTGCTCGCTCTCGTTAAACAGGACGGCGGGCTTATACCCGAACTTTTAACCAAACTCGGCGCGGACGCAAACTCCGTAGCGCGTATGGCGACGGAAGGGATAGAAAAACTCGTAAAGGTAAGCAACGGCAACGGCGATTATCTTTCCCCCTTGCTTGCCTCCGCGCTCGACGTGGCGGAAGAACAGGCAAGGAATATGAAAGACGATTTCGTTTCCGTCGAACACCTGTTCTACGGACTGATCGAAAAGCCGAACAAGGACGTTTCGGAAATACTCAAAACGTTCGGAATAGACAAAAACTCTTATATGAAAGCGTTGCTAGCCGTTCGCGGTAACGCGAGGGTTACGAGCGAAAATCCGGAGGACACTTACGACGTATTGACCAAATACGGTTCCGACCTCGTCGAAAGGGCGAAAACGGGTAAGTTAGACCCCGTAATCGGCAGAGACGAAGAGATACGTAACGTAATACGTATACTTTCGAGAAAAACCAAAAACAACCCCGTTCTTATCGGCGAAGCGGGCGTAGGTAAAACGGCGATAGCCGAAGGTCTTGCCATAAGAATTATGAAAGGCGACGTTCCCGAAAACCTTAAAGACAGAAAACTGTTTGCGCTCGACATGGGCGCGCTGATAGCCGGCGCGAAGTACAGAGGCGAGTTTGAAGAACGACTTAAAGCCGTTCTTAACGAAGTAAAGAAAAGCGAAGGCAAAATAATTCTGTTCATAGACGAACTTCATACCATAGTCGGCGCGGGCAAAACGGAAGGCGCGATGGACGCCGGCAACCTTTTAAAGCCTATGCTTGCAAGGGGCGAACTGCACTGCGTCGGCGCGACCACTCTCGACGAATACAGAAAATATATCGAAAAGGATCCCGCGCTCGAACGTAGATTTCAGCCCGTTATCGTAAACGAACCCTCCGTAGAGGACACCATAACCATTTTAAGAGGTCTTAAAGAAAGATACGAAGTCTTTCACGGCGTAAAGATTCAGGACGGCGCGCTGATTGCGGCGGCGACTCTTTCGGACAGATATATAACGGACAGATTTTTGCCCGACAAGGCGATAGACCTCGTAGACGAAGCGTGCGCGAACATAAAAACGGAAATGAACTCCATGCCCTCCGAAATGGAAGACGTAAAGCGTAAAATAATGACGCTCGAAATAGAGGAAACTTCCCTTAAAAAGGAAACGGATAACCTTTCCCTCGCGCGTCTTGAAAGTCTGCGTAAAGAAATTGCCGAACTCAAAAGCAAATATACGGCTATGAACGCAAAACTTCAAGTCGAAAAAGACAACATAAACAAAGTACAGAAACTGCGCGAAGAGATAGAACGCGTAGGAAGAGACGCGGAGAAAGCGGAAAGAGAATACGACCTCGATAAAGTAGCGCAACTTCGCTACGGCAAACTGCCCGAACTTAAAAAGCAACTTAAAGAATGTGAAAGCAAAGCGGAAGCGACGGACGGCGGACTTCTTCACGACAAGGTTACGGAAGAAGATATAGCCAAAATCGTATGCCGTTGGACGGGAATACCCGTCGCCAAACTTATGGAAGGCGAACGGGAAAAACTTTTGTCCCTCGAAAACATTCTTCACGAACGGGTTATCGGTCAGAACGAAGCGGTTAAAGCCGTGTCGGAAGCCATTTTAAGAGCAAGAGCGGGCATTGCCGATCCCACGAGACCGCTCGGTTCCTTCCTGTTTTTAGGTCCTACCGGCGTAGGCAAAACGGAACTTGCCAAAACGCTTGCGAAAGTATTGTTCGACGACGAAAAGAATCTTATAAGACTGGATATGAGCGAATATATGGAAAAGTTTTCCGTTTCTCGTCTTATAGGCGCGCCTCCGGGATACGTAGGCTTTGAAGACGGCGGACAACTTACCGAAGCGGTGAGAAGAAAACCTTATTCCGTCGTACTGTTCGACGAAATAGAAAAAGCGCACCCGGACGTATTCAACGTTCTTCTTCAAGTGCTTGACGACGGACGAATAACCGACTCGCAGGGAAGAACGGTAGACTTTAAAAACACGGTAATCATTCTCACTTCCAACCTCGGCTCTTCCGCCATACTCGAAGGTATCGGCGCGGACGGCGAAATAAGCGATAAAGCAAAAGAAGAAGTAATGCGTCTTTTGAAATCGAGTTTCCGCCCCGAGTTTTTGAACCGTCTTGACGAAATAGTGTTCTACAAACCGCTTGCAAAGGCGGAAATAGGCAAAATCGTCGACCTTATGCTTAAAAGCCTTAAAGAAAGACTTCAAGACAGACAGATAGACCTTGCGGTAACTGATTCGGCTAAAAACTATATCATAGACGAAGGCTACGATCCCGTTTACGGCGCAAGACCTCTTAAACGGTTTATACAGAGTAGTGTAGAAACGCTTATCGCAAGAAAGATAATAGAAAACTTCTTTAACGCGGGCGATACCGCCGTTGTCGATTACGACGGAAAATCGCTTGTAGTAACCAAAAAATAACCGGGCGACAGACGCGGGCGGTTGCAACTTTGCAACCGCCCGCGTTCTCTTTATACAAGAAATCAATTTTTCCACGTAAATATTTTGGTAATTATCGCATCGAACTTTTCGTTTACGGTAACGTACCCGCCTTTACTTGTAAACTTAACGGGTTTAATCTCTCCGTTCCGTTTTATCTCGTAAAGGTCTTTTATTTTTTCGCCGACGAAGAACTTCACCCTGTTAAAAGAATTAAGCGTGGAGTTTACGAGAATAAGGACGTTTTCGCCCTGCTTTTCGGAACGGTAAGCGCACACGCCCGAATAGTCCGTAAGCACCGCCGACGGGCAGTTTTTCTTTACGTAATCCGTAACGAAAGCCACCCTTAACGGGTTAAACTGTTCTATAAAAAATCCGTCGAACACGAAAGGCGTTATGTAATGTCCGCGCGAAACCGTCTGACCGAGACAATATTCTTTTCTCTCGTTGTCGTAAAATCTCGTAAGTACCTCGGGCTGTTCTTCGTATTCGATTTTTACTATATTACCCGCCTTGTCGAAAGCCGTGCCGGCATATTCCGCTATACCGTTTATTTTAAATCCCTTTTCCGCTCTCTCGAAAGACCTTAAATCGCTCTCCGCGGGAGAAAAAGTACAGGACTTCACGCCTATAAGGCTACCCAGCCCCCTTTCGCACAACCTCATAACCGCACCGCCGTCGACGATGACTTTGTTGTCCGTAAACAAAGCGGTAAGTTCGTCGTTCGTAAAATCGTTTACGCAATCTCCGCCGAGAACCACCGTTTCGCCGTCAAAGCGTTTTTCTTTGCCCGTTCTTGCGGACACTCCCATACACTGCAAATGCGCGCCGAAGAAATAGTCGTTAGGTACAAGAGAATAAAAATCGTGCGGTCTGATTTTACGGTTATACGATTTCTTTTCGTCTATCGGAATAACGACGCCTTTAAGCGAATGATAATCGTAACCGCAACTTATAGCCGAATTGAAATATTTTTGGCACTTTTGAAGTTTTTCGCCGTAACCGAAAGCCTCTATCGCGCCGTTCCCTACGAAATCGAATATATCGTAAGTCATTCCCTTTACCTGCAACGGCATTGCGGATTCAACCTGAAAACGCAAAAACTCCGAATCTTTGGCAAAAGTGGAAAACGCCGAGTTTTCGAGTTCGGGGTATATTTCGCACTTCTCGGGCAAAAGACCTCTTACGATAAAAGGAATAGCGTTGAAATTGAAATAATACGTTTTGGGCAAATATTCCGTATAGCAGGGAAGATGCGGTCTGTTTATCATAACTCCGCCCGCCGACAATCCTTCGTGTATGCCCTGCCAGTCTCTCCCTTCCACCGCGTGCCACGAATGCACGGAACTCATCAGCCCGACTTTCGTGCCGAGCCCCAAAGAACGTACTTTGTCGCCTATTTTTTTCGCAAGGTCGCGCATACATTCTCTGTTTACGTCGAGAAAGGCTCTTTTAACCTTTTCGTCGGGATTGTCGCCGAAGAGTTTTTCGACGAACTCTTCCCTAGTGTAATTCGTGCCGAGTTTTTCGTTGAACGCCTTTATATGCTTTTCGCAAAAACAACCGCCGTATTCAAGCGGAGCGTGATTGTGCAGTCTGAAATCGTCCTCCACCCAGACGGTATCGGGGTTAAGTCCGGTTATTAAATATTCGTAGAAATCGAGAAAATATTTTTGCCATTCCTCGTCGAGAGGGCACGCCACCAAAGAACTTTTTTTGCCGTTGAAATCTACCATCGTGGTAAAGTTCTGCCCCTCTTTAAGCGTACGGTGTCTGTCGAGATGTCCCAACTCTATCCACGGATTAAGGCTTACCGTTATTCCCTTTTCTTCGAGAGCGACTTTCGCGCGTTTCATCGTGGCGATCCACGGTTCCGCCTCTTTTTTTGTCATGTGTCCTACGTTATATTCTTCTCCGTTTATAAAGAGCATAACGTTTTTGAACCCGTATTTAACGCAAAACTTAACTACGCTTTTAATTCTTTCCTTTTCGTGAAAGCCGGGAACGATTTGTATTCTTAAACAGTGTAAATATTCCATAACGAAAAACCTTTTTTAAACAAATTGCTTTGATTATAACGCATTTTTTCTTCGATTGCAATACTTTTTTTAATTTTTCCGTTTCATATTCCGCCTTTTACAGCAACGGTGCGAATATCCTTACTATCGAGCGAACTATTTTTTGTCTTAAACCCGTTTTTATCTTTTCCCGTTCTACGGGAATACTTTTCCAGAATAATTCCGAAAAATCTTCGCGCATATCTTTGATACAATCCGTTTTATACAGCCACACGCCGTTCTCGAAGTGATGAACAAGGCTTCTGTAATCCATATTCACGGTACCCGTCATTGCGATTTCGTCGTCGACGAGATAACATTTCGCATGTATGAACCCCGGTCGGTACTCATAAATCTTCACGCCCGATTTCATAAGCCGTTCGTAATAAGTTTTGGTCATTTCAAAAACTATTTTCTTGTCGGGTATATGCGGAACGACTATTCTGACGTCCACCCCTTTTATAGACGCGTTTTCGAGAGCGAGGCACATATCGTTGTCGATAATCAGGTAAGGTGTCGTTATATACGCGTATTTTTTCGCGTTCGACAACATATCGACTATAAGACTTTGCGCGACGCGCCTGTCGTAAAACGGTTTGGGACCGTCGCCGAACGGCACGATATACCCGCCCGTTTCTTTTATCTCTTCGGGGAACAATATCTCTTCTTTCGGATTTTCGGGCGGATTTTTAACGTTTATTCCGAAATCCGTCAGAAACATTTTGGTAAACTCGTAAACCGCCGTGCCGTTCAATCGCAACCCCGAGTCTTTCCAGTGTCCGAATCTCTCTTTCGCGTTCACGTACTCGTCGGCGAGATTTACACCGCCCGTATAGCAGATTTTGCCGTCTATAATCATAAGTTTGCGGTGCGAACGGTTGTTGAATTCGTTGTCCGCCTGCCCTTTCAGCCGAGAAAACTGCGTTGCTTTAATACCGAGTTTTTTAAGTTTGCCCGCATAGTTTCCGGGTAACGTTCTCATACAGCCTATATCGTCGAACAACACCCTTACGTCAAGCCCCTCTTTCGCTTTTTCTTTTAAAATATCTAAAATCGAATCCCAAAACTCGCCCGCTTCTATAATAAAATATTCGAGATATATAAACTTTTCGGCGGTTTTAAGGTCGGCGAGCATACTAGCCCACATATCTTCACCGCTCGTAAAATATTTCTGTTCCGTGTTCTTGAAAAGTTTACTGCCCGAAAGCGTGCATAAAAGCCTTGCCTGATTATACGCGGAAGGATCTTCTTCTTTCAGCGTTTCAAAATGCTCCGCGCTTCTTTCGGGGTACTTTAAGTCGGAAAGTTTTTTAAGCCTTTTTACGAACTTTTTCTTCAACTTCCTCGAATAGAACATAAAGTAAAGCATAAAGCCCGCTATCGGCACGATTAACACGACTATCAGCCACGGCACTTTATATTCGGGGTTGTCGTTTCTTACGACTATCGATATAACGCAACCTATCTGCATTACTACCGTCGCCCAGTAAAAATAAGGAACGAATATGCACAACGCGACGATACCGCCTATAACCGCGCACACTTCCGCAAGAGATATAATTACGGCGATACCGAATCTTAACGGCACGTAACGTAACCGTCTTATCCGTTTTTTGCCTTCTTTCGTCTTTTTTTCCTTTTTCATCGTTACTCCTTAAAGTCGAATAACAGTATACAGAAAACGGGCGTGTTTGTCAACGACAAATCCGCCCGTTTTGTTTATTTATATCGCTTAAAAACGCGTTTAACCGCCGTATTACCCGACTTGCAAATTACAAAACGCTTATTTTTTTTCCTGCACGCGAGTTTCAGCATAACCGTCGAAAAGACCGCGGTCGCGACCTCTGCTATCGGGAAAGCCCACCATACTACGTTTGCGGAATTACCCGAAAGAGTGAAAAGGTAATCGACGGGCATTACAAGAGCGCAAAGCCTTAAAAAGGATATGATAAACGGAGAAACCGCGTACCCCAACGCCTGCAAAACGCTCTGCACGGCGATGAAAGCGCGACAGCCGAACAGCCCGAAAATAAGGAAAACGGCGTATATGACAAGTCCTGAAAACATACCGTTACCCACGGTTCTTTTCGCCCCGTAGGCATTCTTTTCGCCAAGTTGTTTGGAAAGAAGAGCGTTTATTCCCACGCCCGTTCCGACGCCTATAGCGATAATCAGCAACTGCACGGGAAAAGCGTAGTGAGAGCGAGATTGCCCGCAACCCCGTCCTCGCCCATATTTATTACGAACGCCGTGTCGACTATGTTGTAAACGGATTGCAAAATCATAGACACAATCATAGGAAGTCCCATTTTCCACACGAGTTTAACAACGCTTTCCGTACCCATTTTGTTTTGTTTTATTTCTTCCATAACCTCTCTCGCATAAAAAAATGCGTAAGCCCGATTAAAGTCGGACTTACGCACAAATCGTTTATGCAACTCACTTTGTTATTTTTCTTTTATTATATCATTTTTGAAAAATCCGCGCTAACGTTTTTTAACGGCAAAAAAATATTTTTCGCCTTACATCTCTAATCTCGCGACTCTTACCGAATAACTGTTGCCGTATTCAAAGGGTTCTACGTAAAACTCGTTGCCGTTTTCTATTTTTATATCTTTGCCGTTATCCAGCCACTTCGCCGACTTGATTTTTCCGTCGACGGTTACTTTTTTATTGTCCGTAGCAAGAGTTACGTTCGGATCGAGAGACATTACCACGTCTTTTATCGTCGCGTAATAATACTTTCCGTCGTACAGGACGTCCGCGTTTTCCGCCTTGACGTCGCACGCTTTCGCATTGTAAATAAACCCTTTGTTTACCTTTACCCACTTGCCTATCTTCTTTAAAATCTCTTTATCGAGAACGTTTACCG
>CAKQSC010000002.1 GCA_934271725.1 uncultured Clostridia bacterium | reverse complement strand
GCCTTGTCCATATCGCCGTCGCATTCCGTAAGTGCCTTTTTGCAATCGAGAATGCCCGCGCCCGTCTTTTGTCTTAATGCAACTACGTCTTGTCCTGAAAACATTTCTGATTCCTCCGTATCTTTAATGGAATATTATTCCGCGTCGCCGGTAGCAACTTCTTCCGTAACGGGTTCTTCTACCGCTACTTCTTCGGAAACCGTTTCTACGGTCTGTTCTTTTTCGTCCTGATGAGCAACCATAAACGAAACGCCCTGATTTGCTTCTACGACAGCGTCCGCAACAACGCCCGCGATGAGTTTAACCGCACGGATTGCGTCGTCGTTGCCGGGGATTACGTGATCTACCAAATCGGGATCACAATTGGTGTCCGTTATCGCCACGATGGGAATGTGAAGTTTTCTCGCTTCCTTAACCGCAATGTGTTCGTGGTTAGGATCTACTACGAACATAACTCCGGGAAGACCTTTCATTTCCTTGATACCGCCGAGGTTGGTAGCAAGTTTACCCATTTCTTTCTTTAAGCCCGCAACTTCCTTTTTGGGAAGAAGGTCGAACTCGCCGTTCTTTTCCATCGCTTCGAGTTTGTAAAGTCTGTCTACTCTGCTTCTTATCGTCTTGAAGTTGGTAAGCGTACCGCCGAGCCAACGGCTGTTGATGTAGTACATTCCGCATCTTTCCGCTTCTTCTTTAACGGCGTCCTGCGCTTGCTTCTTCGTTCCTACGAAAAGAATGCTCTTTCCTTGCTTAACAGCGTCTACAACGAACGGATACGCGTCGTTTTCGATTAAATCGACCGTTTGTTCGAGGTTGATGATGTGGATATCGTTTCTTTCGCCGAAGATGTATTTCTTCATCTTGGGATTCCACTTTCTCGTTTGGTGTCCGAAGTGAACGCCTGCTTCAAGCAACTGCTTCATTGTGATTACTGACATAAAAATTTCCTCCGTTTTACCTCCTCGGACGTAGATTTTTTGTGGCTTTACGTATCGACGATTCAACTCGTTTTTTACGCACGGAGCCCATAATGCCCGAGTGTGAATTTTTAGCCTTATTATTTTAACATAATATCGGCGATTTTGCAATGATTTTTTTAACTATTTTATCATTCTTGCAAAAAAATCGCAAGCGGATACTTTCCGCCTGCGATTATTCTTACTTTTCGTGATGACGATGGTGATGATGACAACCGCAACCGCACTCTTCGTCGTCGCAATCGTCGTCGCAACCTTCCATTTCCATAGCCTCTTCCGCCAAATCTTCTTCGTCGAAATATTCGCAGAAAGCCTGAAATACTTCGTCTAAAAGCGATTCGTCCTCAACGGGCAATAAGTCCGCCTCGTTACCCTCTCCGCCTACTTCGAGGATTATCACGCCGTCGTCTTCGTCGCCGTCCTCTTCTTCGAGGGGCGAAAAACACGCGTAGTACTTACCTTTGTGTTCAATCGTTCCGAGATGAATAACACGGTGTTTACCGCCTTCTTCGTCGGTAAGTTCCACAACGTCGTCGTCTTCGTCGTAGTTTTCAAGTTCGTCAAGGTCTTCAAAGTCTTTTTCCATATCCGCCATAATTATTCTCCTTTTTTATTCACGGTAAACAACGGCTTTTCACCGTTATCTATACTTTTTTATGCGAGTTTAAATAACTTTCCAGAATATACGTCGCGGCAAGGCTGTCGACGCATTTTTTTCTGTCTTTCCTTTTCATTCCGGAAGCGTTTATAAGTTCGTTTTCCGCTTCTACCGTCGTAAATCTCTCGTCAATCGTTTCGACGGGTATTTCCGTAACCGCTTTCAGCCTGTCTATAACATGCCCCGTTTTGTCCGTTTGTATACTAGGGCTACCGACAAAGTTTACGGGAAGTCCGCAAACTATCTTCGTAGCGCACTTTTCACAAGCGATTTTAAGTATATACTCTATATCCGTTTTAATGTTCTTGCGCGTATACGTTTCCACCGGAAGAGCGTACGTTCCGAACGGATCGGACACGGCTATACCTATTCTTACGTCGCCTATATCCAACGCCAAAATCCTTTCCATATTTCGATTTTAACATATACGGATATCTTTTTCAAGCAAATAACGAAAATATTGCTTTTTATTTTTCGATGCGTCTTTATACGCCGTATTTCCGCTCCGCGCGTACTTCCGCCCGAGAAGAATGATACTACGTCATTTTATCGAAACAGTTTATGTCGACAATTCCGCACACCGTGTCCGACGAAAAGCAAAAAAGCCCCGAAAACGTATCCGTTTACGTAAGAACCTCACCGAAACGTTTTACGCCGACAATTTTACGCCCCGTATCTGCCACCCCCCTCCAAAATAAAACCTCTTTTTGTCGTATAAAAACGCTAAAAAACTTTTACACCGACAATTTTACGCCCCGTATCTGCCGAAAACAAAAAAACACCCCGAAAAATCGGGGTGTAATAAGTTAAGGTTAAAATCAGTCTTCCGCGTCTTTGAAACCCAAACCGAGGTCGGCGAGTTTCTGAACGATTTCGTCAAGCGATTTCGCGCCGAGATTCCTGACTTTCCACATATCGTCTTTGGTCTTCGCAACCAAATCTCTCACGGTCTGAATATTAGCGCGTTTCAGACAGTTATAAGAACGCACGGACAAATTCATCTCTTCGATAGTCGTATCGAGAAGTTTGTCTTTCGTATCCTCGCCGTTTGCCGAGAAGATAGGCTTATCTTTCGCGCCGTAGGGGCTTAAATCTTCAAGCAAACCGAGATGTTCCGCCATCATTTTTGCCGCGATGCTTACTATCTCGCTTCCGCTGAACGCTCCGTTAGTCCATATTTCGAGTTCGAGTTTGTCGTAGTCGACGTTCTGACCGACTCTCGTATTGGAAACGGAATAACTTACTTTCGTAACGGGCGTGTAAATAGAGTCTATGGGAATAACGTCTATTACGTCCGTAGCGTTATTCTCCGCTCTTTGCCAGCCTCTGCCTCTGCCGATGGTGAGTTCCGCATCGAACACGCCGTCCGTGTCGATTGTAGCGATATGCTGTTCGGGATTAAGAATAGTTATCTCCGCGTCGCTTTCGATATCGCCCGCGGTAAGTTCCGCCGGTCCTTCTTTATAAACCCTTACCGTTTTTTTGAAAGACTCTTCCAACGAAACGGTTTTAATCTTTACGGATTTAAGGTTAAGAATTATTTCGGTAACGTCTTCTTTTACGTGCGGAACGGTAGTAAACTCGTGCTTAACGCCCGACTCGAACTTTATCGACTGTATAGCGGCGCCGGGAAGCGCGGACAAAAGTATTCTTCTCAAACAGTTGCCGATAGTAAGCCCGAATCCTTTTTCAAGGGGCTCTATCGTAAGTTTGGTGTAACTTCCGTTCAATCCGCTTTCTTCGACGCTGATATTTGGTACTGTTAAATTAAACATAAAACCTCCGTAATGGTAAGTTCAACGATTAAATCATTAAACCGAATCAGTCAACGAGTTCTATGATAGCCATTTCGGCCGCGTCTCCGCGTCTGTTACCTGTCTTGTAAATACGGGTATAACCACCGCCCTGACCTTTCTCCTCCGCGCGCTTTGCGTACTTGGGAGCGATTTCGTTGAACAACTTTTCGATTAAAGGATGAGCGATATCGCTCGTTCTTGCCTTGTAATCCGACTTGCTTTCGTTTGCACCCTTGATTTCCTGTAAATCGTTGAGTTTCGCCATAAGTTGACGACGAACCGCAAGTTTCTTCGCGCTGTCTTTAATAACGGTTTCGGTTACTTCTTTTCCCTTTGCGTTTGTGGTTACTTTCTTTACTTCCAAAGTGTCCGCGTATACCTTAATCGCTTTCGTGATGAGTTTTTCCGTATACGACTGAACTTGTTTAGCCTTTGCCAAGGTTACTTCTATTTTACCGTACCACAACAAGTTGCTTGCCTGATTTTTCAAAACCGCAAGTCTTTGAGTGGTTGTCAATCCCATTTTTCCGGGCATTTGTCAGTCCTCCTTTTCTTTTAATGATAACCCCAAGGATACGAGTTTCTGAATAACTTCGTCCAAGGATTTGCGTCCGAGATTTCTTACTTTAAGCATATCGTCTTCGGACTTTTTCGTAAGATCTTCTATCGTATGAATATTCGCGCGCTTTAAACAGTTGTACGAACGTACGGATAAATCCATATCTTCGATAGTCGTTTGTAATATTTTGTCAATCGGATTCTCGCCTTTCTTAACAAGAAATTCAAGTTCGCCGTACTTCGTCAAGCCGACGAAATATGACAAATACTTGTTCATAAGTTTTGCGGATAAACTTACCGCTTCGCTCGCTCCGAGCGTTCCGTTCGTCTTAACTTCGAGAATAAGTTTGTCGTAATCTACGCTTTGACCGACTCTCGTAGCCTCTACCGTGTAGTTTACTTTTTCGACGGGCGTGTACATCGCGCTGACTACGGCAACGCCGTTTTCGTTTGCGAACCCGTCGCCTACCATATCGTAACCGGTGCCGCCGCAAACGGTTATCTCCGCGTCGAACACACCGCCGTTTTCAACCGTCGCTATTACCTGCTCGGGATTTATAACGGCAACGTCCGTTCCCAAATCCAAATCTCCCGCAGTAACGACGCACGCGCCTTTCCTTGTAACTTTTACCGTTTTTACAAACGACGTATCGTACGAAGAAGGTTTGATGTGAACGCTTTTAAGATTGAGTAAAATCTCGGTTAAATCTTCCTTGACGTGGTTGACGATGTTGTCGCCTTTGCTCACGCCGGACAAAAACTTAATTTTTTTAACGGCTACGCCGGGCAATTCGTTTAAAAGTATTCTTCTTAAACAATTGCCTACCGTAAGTCCGAATCCTTTATCCAACGGTTCTATCGAAACGCGCGCGTTTCTACCGTCTTTACCGCTTTCTTCCACTGCTATTTTCGGTTCTTCTATCTGAAACAAAAACATTTTTGAATCTCCTTTAATAGTCGCCTTACCTTTGCGAACGGCATTCCCGTGAAAAGGAAGTGGAACCTCTCAACTCCCCCGATTCGCAAAAGGCGAATAATGCAGTATATACCGCCGATTAAATTATTTAGAGTACAATTCTACGATAAGTTGTTCGTTGATGTTTGCATCGACGTCCGCTCTTTCGGGAAGCGATACTACTTTACCCGTCAAACTTTCGGGATCGAAATCTACCCATTTCGGCATAACGGATTTCTTTTCCGCTTTAAGCGCTTCAAAGTATTTTCCGTCTTTTTTGGTTTCTTTAACGGTGATTACGTCGCCTGCCTTAACGATGTAAGAAGGAATGTTTACCGCTCTGCCGTTTACGGCGAAATGGCTGTGCGTTACGAGTTGTTTTGCCTGATTTCTCGAACTTGCGATACCCATTCTGAATACCACGTTATCGAGTCTTCTTTCAAGCAACGAAAGCATGTTTTCACCCGTAATGCCTTTCATTCTGTCCGCGCGGTCGTAATATTTCTTGAATTGATTTTCAAGGACGCCGTATATTCTCTTAACTTTTTGTTTTTCACGAAGTTGAAGTCCGTATTCGGAAACTTTCTTTCTCGCCGCGCCGTGTTGTCCGGGAGCGACCGGTCTTCTTTCAAACGGGCAACTAGCCTTATAGCACTTGTCGCCTTTCAAAAACAATTTCGCGCCTTCGCGTCTGCAAAGACGGCATTTCGATTCTGTATATCTTGCCATAATCTATCTCCTTAAACTCTACGCGCTTTGGGCGGTCTGCATCCGTTGTGAGGAATGGGCGATACGTCCTGAATAAGGGTTACTTCGAGTCCTGCCGTCGCAAGCGCTCTTATAGCCGATTCTCTGCCCGTACCGGGTCCTTTTACGTACACTTCCACCGTACGGAGTCCGTGAACCATTGCCGCTTTCGCAGCCGTTTCGCTTGCTTGTTGAGCCGCATACGGAGTGCTTTTTCTGGAACCTTTGAATCCCAAAGCGCCCGCACTCGACCAAGCAATAACGTTTCCTTGCATATCGCTGATGGAAACGATCGTGTTGTTGAAGGATGCTTGAATATGCGCTTGTCCTTTGTCAACGTTTTTAATTTCTTTACGTCTTTTAACGACTCTCTTGTCTGCCATCGTTCAAACTCCTCCTTACTTCTTAGTCGCCGTCTTTTTCTTCGCGACGGTCTTACGGGGACCTTTTCTCGTTCTTGCGTTGGTCTTACTGCTTTGTCCGCGAACGGGAAGTCCTTTTCTGTGACGAACTCCTCTGTAACAACCTATTTCCATAAGTCTTTTTATGTTAAGGTTTACTTCCGAACGGAGTTCACCTTCTACTTTAAGATGATGTTCAATATATTCTCTTAATTTTGCGATATCGTCTTCGTTAAGATCCTTGACTCTCGTGTCGGGATTGATTCCCGTAGCCGTGAGTATGTCGTCGGCGGTCTTTCTGCCGATACCGTATATATAGGTGATACCGATTTCAACTCTTTTGTTGTTAGGTAAATCTACACCGGCAATACGTGCCATAGTCTTTATTTCCTCCGATTTTATTTGTTTTATATATTTGTACCCTTTTCATTCGGTTTATGGAATGTTAAACCTCATAAAAAAGAATTGTTTTCGTCTTGTCAGGAATTAACCTTGACGTTGCTTGTGGCTTGGATTTTTGCTACAAATAACCATTACTTTGCCGTTTCTTTTAATTACTTTGCACTTATCGCACATCGGCTTTACAGACGGTCTTACTTTCATTTTTATATCTCCTTAAATGTTAATTCTTACTGCGCCAGGTAATTCTGCCTTTCGTCAAATCGTAAGGACTCATTTCCAGTTTTACGCTGTCGCCGGGAATAATCTTTATATAATTCATACGAAGTTTTCCCGAAATATAAGCGGTTATCACAAATCCGTTACTCAACTTTACTTTGAAAGTCGCATTCGGCAAAGCCTCGACTATCACGCCTTCGGCTTCAATAACGTCGTCTTTTGACACTTACTTATCCTCCCTGATTTAATTCGGTTTTTACCCTCCCCCGAAAAAATCGGGGGAAAGCGTTCAGCCTAATATTTTTATTACTTCCTCGAATATCTCGTCGATACCGCCTTCCGCGCCAACCGTTTTAAGATTGCCCGCTTTCGTATAATAATCTATAAGCGGAGCCGTCTTTTCAGTATAAACGTTAAGTCTTGTTTTTACCGACTCTTCGTTGTCGTCGGGACGGATTACGAGATCCGTGCCACATTCCGAGCACGTGTTGGAACCGTTAAGCGTATCTACGTGATACGCCGTGGAACACGCGGG
This sequence comes from uncultured Clostridia bacterium, assembly GCA_934271725.1. Taxonomy (GTDB): domain Bacteria; phylum Bacillota; class Clostridia; order Christensenellales; family Borkfalkiaceae; genus CAKQSC01. The sequence goes on along the minus strand of CAKQSC010000002.1, from coordinate 31,426 downwards.
ACAAACTCTTCTTCCCGAGATACGTTTTATAAGTTTAGACAAATCTATGTCGAAATTTAAAACTATATCTACGTTCGAGAACCCGTCAAGCGCTTTCGCCTGAGCGACCGTTCTCGGGAAACCGTCGAGAATGTAACCGTTCGCGCAGTCCGCCTCGGCAAGTCTTGCCTTAACGATTTCGCACGTCAAATCGTCCGGAACAAGGTTTCCGGCGTCTATAATCGCCTTTACCTTTAATCCTAACGGAGTTTTGTTTTTAATGTTTGCTCTGAATATGTCGCCCGTGGAAATATGGGGGATACCGTACCTTGTGGCGATTTTAACCGCCTGCGTTCCCTTTCCCGCGCCGGGTGCGCCTAATAAAACTATGTTCATCTTATTTCTTTAAAAATCCCGAATAGTTTTTCATCATGACCTGCGCGTCGACCGCTTGCTGGAATTCGAGCGCGCACGAAACGGCAATCAAAAGTCCCGTTGCGGAGAATACCGTCATGGTGTTCGTCGGATCGACCGCCTTGAATATAAGCGTAGGTACGAATGCTACGATTGCAAGGAATATCGCGCCGAACAAGGTAATTCTGTTGTTGATTTTCTTTAAGTAATCCGTAGTCGGTTTGCCCGGTCTTATACCCGGTATGAAACCGCCGTTGGACTGAATGTTTCTCGAAACGTCGTCCGGTTGGAACTGTATCTGCGAATAGAAGTACGCGAAGAAGAGTATAAGCACGCAAAGCACTATCATATAAGACCATGCGCCCGCGCCCATGTTTTTCTTCCACCAGGTGTATGCGCCCGAGTTGGGAGCAAACAAACTCATTATAAGGTCGGGGAAACTGATAATCGAATAAGCGAAAATCAAAGGCATAACGCCCGAAGCGTTAAGTTTCATGGGGATATACGTCGACTGACCGCCGTACATCTTTCTGCCCTTAACCTGTTTAGCATATTGAACGAGTATCTTTCTTTCTGCGCCGTCTACCGCAACGATCGCCATGAATATGAATACCATTGCGATTACGAAACCTACAAGGCTCCATATTGCGACGCTGTCCGAACCGAGTTTGCTGAACAATTTGATGACGTATTGACCGAAAGAGGAAATAACGCCTACGAAAATCAGCAAGGATACGCCGTTGCTTATTCCGTATTCCGTAATTCTTTCGCCTATCCACATGGTGAGCGACGCGCCCGCCGTGTAAACGAGAATAAGGAAAATAAATCCGAGCCATTTAAGATTTGCGCCGAACAGATATTCAAACGAAATATTGTCCTGGAACCCGAGCAAAATACCGAGAGACTGTACTATCGCAAGAACGACCGTAAGTATTCTCGTATATTTTTCTATTTTTCTTCTTCCTTCTTCGCCTTGTTTGGACAAGTTTTCAAGAGGTTTGATAGCAACCGTTAAAAGTTGCATGATAATTTGCGCGTTGATGTACGGTCCTACGCCCATCGCAAAAAACGTTGCGTATTGAAGCGAACCACCCGTCATCGCGCTCATCACTTGAAGGAAAGTATATCCGCCGAACAAGCCTCCGTCTTCGGTGCTTGCAAGGAATTGTTCCATTCCGGGTACGGGGATATAGCAACCTAATCTGTAAACCAGAAGAAGCGCGAACGTGATAAGAAGTTTACGTCTTACTTCTTTGGTTTTAAATGCGTTTTTTAAAGTTTGAAACATCTTTACCCTCCTTAGCCCTGTTTTTTCGGTTTAACCGAAACGTTCAGGCTTCAACGCAAGAGCCACCGGCTTTTTCGATAGCAGCCTTTGCGCTCGCGGAGAATTTAACCGCCTTGACGGTCAAAGCAACGTTCAATTCGCCGTTGCCGAGTACTTTAAGACCTTGGCTGTTTTTAACGTCCTTGATAAGTCCGTTTGCGAACAACGCGTCGATATCTACGACGGAACCCGCCGTAAATCCGTTTAAGGTCTCGATGTTTACAAGCGTGTAAACTTTCTTGTTGTTAGAGTTGAATCCGCGTTTGGGAACACGTCTCGTCAAAGGCATCGTACCGCCTTCGAATCCGAGTCTTACTCCACCGCCGGATCTTGCCCATTGACCTTTATGACCTTTACCGCTCGTCTTGCCGAGTCCCGATCCGATACCTCTTCCGAGTCTCTTTGCGGGTATATGGGAACCGACTGCCGGTTGTAATGTATCTATTCTCATAGTTCACTCCTTTAACCTATTTTCTCGACCGATACGAGATGGCTTACTTTTTTAATCATGCCGTTGATGCACGCGTTGTCTTTATGAACTTTCGATTGATGAAGTTTGTGAAGGCCCAACGCTTCGACGACTTTCTTCTGGTGAGGGGTAGAACCGATGGTGCTCTTTACAAGCGTTACTTTAATTTCGGCAACTGCCGGTTGTTTTTTCGTAGCCATTTTGTTTTACCTCCTGTTAGCCGTTGATTTCTTCTACGGTCTTACCGCGAAGCGTAGCGATTTCTTCCGCCGAACGAAGCGCTTCGAGTCCCGCAACCGCGGCCTTAACGCTGTTTACGGGGTTGTTCGTTCCGTGAGATTTCGTTCTGATATTCTTTATACCTACCGCTTCCATTACCGCACGAACGGGTCCGCCCGCGATAACTCCGGTACCTTCGGGTGCGGGGAGCATCAAAACCGCTCCTCTGCCGAACGTTCCCAAAACCTCGTGGGGAATAGTCGTTCCGTTTAAAGAAACCTTTATCATATTTTTCTTTGCTCTCAAAGTCGCCTTGTCGATTGCTTCGGGGACTTCGTTCGCTTTACCCATAGCGTAGCCTACTTTACCGTTGCCGTCGCCGATAACAACCAACGCCGCGAAACGCATTTTGCGTCCGCCCTTAACCGTTTTGGATACGCGGTTTACGGCGATAAGTTTTTTAATGAGGCCGTCGTCTTCTGCACGTCTGGGTGCTCTGTCGTTTTCTCTTGCCATTATTTTAAATCCTCTCTTTATCTCTTATTTTTCGGATCGGCGATTAAAACTTTAAGCCGCCTTCTCTTGCGCCTTCGGCAAGGCTCGCTACACGACCGGTGTAGAGATAACCGCCTCTGTCAAAGACTACGTCGGTAATTCCCGCGTCAACTGCTTTTTTAGCAACCGCAAGACCGACTATTTTCGCTGCCTCTGTCTTCGTTTTATCGGCAACTTGTTCCTTTATTCCCTTTTCGAGGGTAGATGCCGAAACAAGCGTTTTTTGCGCTACGTCGTCGATTACCTGCGCGTATATGTGGTTAGTGCTTCTGTATACGCAAAGTCTGGGCGCTTCCGCCGTGCCGGAAATCTTTTTTCTGACGCGCAAATGTCTTTTTTGTCTGTCCTGATTTTTATCGATTTTCTTAATCATAATATCTCCAATTTATAACCTTCGCACGCGCTTTCGCCGTGCAGTAAGCAAGCGTTTCGCTCACTAAAAGTTAGTTAAACGGGCTTATTTACCTGCCGTCTTTCCTTCCTTTCTTTCGATTACTTCGTCGCTGTAACGAATACCGTATCCGTGGTAAGGTTCGGGTTCTCTGATCGCTCTTATATCCGCGGCAACCTGTCCTACTTCGCATTTATCGATGCCTTTTACGACTATCGTGTTCTGATCGGGACACTCGAAAGTGATTCCTTTCGGCTCCGCATATTCTACGGGGTGCGAAAAGCCTAAACCCATAACGAGTTTGTTGCCTTGCTTGTTTACCTTCCAACCTACGCCGTTTACGACGAGAGTTCTCGCATAGCCGTCGCTTACGCCTACGACCATATTTTTAAGAAGGGCTCTGTATAAGCCGTGTTTCGCTCTTACAGCGTCCGTATTGTCCGCTCTCGTAAGAGTTACTACGTTTCCGTTTACGTTTACCGTTATTGCGGGATCGATAACCATGTTAAGTTCACCCTTTCCGCCTTTAACGACAACGTCGTTTCCGTTTACGTTTACGGTTACTCCTTGGGGGAGAGTAATGGGCTCTTTACCTATTCTTGACATACTTTTCTCCTCCTATTACCATACGTAAGCAAGCACTTCTCCGCCCTGGCGAATTTTTCTTGCTTCTTTATCGGTCATAATTCCCTTTGAAGTGGAAAGAATTGCGATACCGAGTCCGCCCAACACGTGGGGTATTTCGTCGCAGTTGACGTATACTCTCAAACCGGGTTTGCTTACTCTTTTGATACCGTTTATAACTTTCTTACCGCCTTGCGCGTACTTCAAAGTAACTACTATTTTGCCTTGCACTCCGTCTTCAACGACCTCGTAAGAAGAAACGTATCCTTCTTTTACGAGTATTTCGGCGATTGCCTTTTTAACGTTGGAAGCAGGGATTTCTACCGTGTCGTGTTTTGCGCTTAAACCGTTTCTGATACGGGTAAGCATATCTGCGATTACGTCTGTCATTTTACATTCCCTCCTATTACCAACTTGCCTTCTTTACGCCCGGAATCTCGCCCTTGTATGCAAGATTTCTGAAACATATACGACAAATACCGTATTTTCTCAAAACAGCGTGAGGTCTTCCGCAGATACTGCATCTGGTGTATTCTCTCGTAGAGAACTTTTGCTTTTTTTGCTGTTTGTTTATCATTGATTTTTTAGCCATTTTCTATCTCCTTACTTTGCGAAAGGCATACCGAGTGCCGTCAAAAGTTCTCTCGCTTCTTCGTCCGTCTTTGCCGACGTCGTGAAGCATACGTCGAAACCTCTGATCTTTTCTACCTGATCGTAAGATATTTCGGGGAATATAAGTTGTTCTTTTATGCCCAACGTATAATCTCCTCTTCCGTCAAACGCGCTGTTGGAAACGCCCTTGAAGTCTCTTACTCTCGGAAGAGCGATGGATACGAGTTTATCGAAGAATTCGTACATTCTGTCGTTACGAAGAGTAACCTTTGCTCCGACTACCATATTTTCACGGATTTTGAAGTTTGCAACGGATTTTTTAGCAACCGTTTCAACGGGTTTCTGTCCCGCAATCAACTTCAATTCCGCAACGGCGGTCTGAACGCTCTTTGCATTGTCTTTAACGTCGCCGAGTCCCGTGTTAATCGTTATCTTGACGAGTTTGGGTACCTGGTTGATGTTAGTATAACCGAATTTCTTATATAAGTAAGGAACGACTTCCTCTTTATATAATTTCTTTACTCTGTTCATTTCTGCCATATTACCCTCCGTTAGTTAGCCTTTTTGCCGGCTTTCTTCGCGCCCTTTACGTTTGCGGGCGTTTCGAGAGAAGCACCGCACTTTCTGCATACGCGGATTTTCTTACCGTCCGCTTCGCTGTAAGCGACTCTTACGGCCTTGTTGCACTTGGGGCAAACGACCATAACGTTAGACGCGTCTACACCGCCGAGTTGATCCATTATTCCGCCCGGTTCCTGCGCGCTTCTCGGTTTCTTATGTTTCTTTTGTACGTTTACGCCTTCGACGAGAACTTTATTCGCCTTGTGGTCGACTTCGGTAACCTTACCGACCTTGCCGGCGTCTTTTCCCGTTACGACTAAAACGGTATCGTTTTTCTTAATTTTCATATCCGTCTGCTCCTTATAAAACTTCGGGTGCCAATGAGATTATTCTCATATAGTTCTTATCTCTGAGTTCTCTTGCGATAGGCCCGAAGATACGCGTTCCCCTAGGTTGTTGCTGATTATCGATGATAACGGCAGCGTTTTCGTCGAATCTGATGTGCGTTCCGTCCGGACGTCTGAGTCCCGCAACGGATCTTACGATAACCGCTTTAACGACGTCTCCCTTCTTGACTTGTCCGCCGGGGGTAGCCGTCTTTACGCTCGCTACTATAACGTCGCCGATATTACCGAACTTTCTGAAAGAACCGCCGAGAACCTTTATGCACATGATTTCCTTAGCGCCGGAATTGTCGGCTACTTTTAATCTTGTTTGTGGTTGTATCATTTTTCAGTCCTCCCGTTACTTCGCCTTTTCGACAATCTCTGCCACTCTGAAATACTTATCTCTGCTTAAATGTCTGGTTTCTACGATTCTTACCGTATCGCCTACACCGCATTCGTTGTTTTCGTCGTGAGCCTTGATTCTCTTGGTGCTTTTTATCGTCTTCTGATAAAGCGGGTGTTTGCTCTTCTCTTCGATTGCTACTACTACCGTCTTATCCATTTTGTCGGAAACTACTACTCCGACTCTTTCTTTTCTTAAATTTCTTTCCATAGTAACCCCCATTAAGCCCTCAATTCTCTTTCGCGGAGAATCGTTTTAACTTTTGCAATATCTCTCTTGCAAACTCTAATAGATACAGGGTTGTCGAGTTGACCGCTTGCGTGACGGAAACGGAGATTAAACAATTCTTGTTTAAGTTCGCCGAGTTTCGTCGTCAATTCTTCGTTAGTCATTTCGTGAAGTTCTTTTGCTCTCATTCCGCTTCACCTACCTCTTGCTTATTTACGTTCTCTTCCAACATAGCCTTGGTTACGAACTTCGTCTTGATGGGAAGTTTGCTTCCCGCAAGGCGCATTGCTTCTTTTGCGGTCGCTTCGTCTACACCCGCCATTTCAAACAATACTCTGCCGGGTTTAACTACCGCTACCCAATATTCAACCGAACCTTTACCGCTACCCATACGGCTGTCCGCGGGTTTTTTGGTAATGGGTTTGTGGGGGAATATGTCAATCCATACCTGACCGCCACGTTTGATGAATCTCGTCATCGCGACACGCGCCGCTTCTATCTGGTTGGACTTTATCCATGCGGGTTCGAGAGCGACAAGACCGTATTCGCCGTAAGCAACCTTGTTGCCTTTGTTGCACTTACCGGTCATTCTGCCTCTGTGAACCATTCTTCTTTTTACTCTCTTGGGCATCAACATATCAGTTCTCGCCTCCTACCTTTCTTTTTGCGGGCGCGCCTATGATTTCGCCTTTGTATATCCACGCCTTAACGCCTACTACGCCGAACGTCGTATGCGCTTCCGCGAAACCGTAATCGATATCCGCTCTCAACGTTTGAAGGGGAATACTTCCGTCGTGATAACCTTCCGTACGAGCGATTTCCGCTCCGTCGAGTCTTCCGCCTACGGATACCTTAACACCCTTTACGTTGCTTCTCATCGCTCTGCCGATCGCCTGTTTCATAGCGCGTCTGAAAGAAACTCTCTTTTCGAGTTGCGCCGCGATGGATTCCGCTATAAGTTGAGCGTCCGCGTCCGGCTTTTTGACTTCCACTACGTTGATTGCGATTTGTTTAGCCTGAGAAAGTTTCAAAACTTCTTTCTTAATCTTTTCGATTTCGCTACCTTGCTTACCGATAAGCACCGCAGGTCTTGCGGTATAAACGGTAATCGTAACTCTTCCTACGACTCTTTCGATAACGATTTTGGAAATCGCCGCGGAATAATACGTCTTCTTTAAATAATTTCTTATTACGTTATCTTCTTTAATGTATTTGCCGAAATCTTTCTTGGAAGCGTACCATTGAGAATCCCAGCCTTTTATAATACCGACTCTTAATCCGTTAGGATTTACTTTCTGTCCCATTTTCGCGCCTCCTTATGCCTTTGCGTCGAGCACCACGGTGATGTGGCTCGTTCTCTTTAAGATGGAGTATGCTCTGCCCTTGCTTACGGGTTGAACTCTCTTCATCGTTATGCCTTGGTCTGCATAGCATTCCGCAACGAACATATTTTCTTTGGTCATGTTCTTGAACTCCGCGTTCGCGCCTGCCGACTTCAAAACTTTAAGAATGTATTCGCAAGCCGACTTCGGAGTGTTTTCCAAAATCGCGACCGCTTCTACGTAATCTTTACCTCTGATAACATCGAGTACGGGTCTTACTTTATAAGGAGAGATCCTTACGTGCTTTGCGCACGCTCTCGGTCTGATATCTTTATTTTCGCGTATCTTACGCGCTTTTTCTTTCATATTTTTAGCCATTTATGAATCCTCCCGATTACTTGCCGGTAGTTTTGGAACCGCCGTGTCCCTTGAACGTTCTCGTCGGAGCGAATTCGCCGAGTTTACAACCTACCATATCTTCGGTTATATATACGGGAACGTGCTTTCTGCCGTCGTGTACCGCTATCGTGTGTCCAACCATTTCGGGGAAAATAGTAGACGATCTCGACCATGTTTTCAATACTTTCTTTTCGTTCTTAGCGTTGAGTTCGTTAACTCTTTTCATTAACGCTTCTTCGACGTAAGGACCTTTTTTAACGCTTCTACTCATTTTTCATCCTCCATCAGTTGATTCTCTTAATGATCATCTTGTTGCTCTTGTTCTTATGCTTTCTCGTCTTATATCCGAGAGCGGGTTTACCCCAAGGAGTCATAGGACCTGCATGACCGACGGGCGACTTACCTTCACCACCGCCGTGCGGGTGATCGCACGGGTTCATTACAGAACCTCTGACCGTAGGACGAATACCGAGGTATCTCGTCTTGCCCGCTTTACCGAGGCTTACGATTTCGTGTTCTACGTTACCCACCTGACCGATAGTCGCCTTGCACCCTACGAGAACGTATCTCATTTCACCGCTGGGAAGACGAAGAGTAGCGTAATTACCTTCTTTCGCCATAAGTTGAGCGGACATACCCGCCGCTCTTACGAGTTGCGCGCCTTTGCCCGGTTGAAGTTCTACGTTATGAACGAAAGTACCTACGGGAATATTCGTAAGAGGCAAAGAGTTACCTACTTTAATATCCGCGTCCGCTCCGCTGAGAACTACGTCGCCTACGTTCAAGCCTACGGGAGCGAGAATATATCTCTTTTCGCCGTCCGCGTAGTGAAGAAGCGCGATGTTAGCCGTTCTGTTGGGATCGTATTCTATCGTTTTAACCGTTGCGGGGATACCGTCCTTATTTCTCTTGAAATCGATGATACGGTATTTTCTTCTGTTACCTCCGCCGATATGGCGAACGGTTATTTTACCTTGCGAGTTTCTGCCACCGCTGTGTCTTTGATCTTCGAGAAGAGATCTTTCGGGTTTGGTTGCCGTTATTTCTTCGTACGTGCTTACGGACATAAATCTGCGAGCAGCGGAAGTCGGCTTATATCTCTTAATAGCCATTATCTATTCCTCCGTAATAATTAAGACAACGAATCGAAGAACTCGATCGACTTACTGTCTTTTTTGAGTTGAACGATGGCTTTCTTATAAGCGGGGGTATAACCTGCGTTTTTACCCATTCTCTTTAACTTGCCGTCAACGTTCATTGTGTTTACTTTTTCTACCTTAACGCCGAAAAGTTCTTCAATCGCTAACTTTATCTGAACTTTATTCGCACCGTTTGCAACAACGAAAGTGTATTTCTTGTTTGCGATGCCCGCGTAACTTTTTTCCGAAAGAATCGGTCTTAAAATAATATCCTGCGCGTTCATTATTCTCCGTAAACCTCCTCTAATTTTTCGACAGCGGTTTTGGACAAAACGACTTTCGCGTATTTAACCACGTCGTAAGTGTTCAATAAAGCGACATTAATCGTTTCTACGTTTTTAAGGTTGGAAGTCGCTCTTCTCGCGTTTACGTTTTCTCCGTCAAGCACCAACAAAACGGTCTTGTCGAACCCGAACGCTTTGTTGAAAGCAACCGCTTCCTTCGTTTTGGGAGCCGTGAAATCGAACTTGTCGACTATCACTACGTTTTCTTCTCTTATCTTTTCGGACAATGCCGAGAAAAGAGCAACTCTCTTCGCCGTGTTGTTGACTTTCTTTGAAAAATCTCTCGACTTGGGAGCGAACACTACTCCGCCGTGTACCCATTGAGGACTTCTGGTAGAACCTTGTCTTGCTCTGCCCGTTCCCTTTTGTCTCCACGGTTTTCTTCCTCCGCCTCTTACTTCGCTTCTCGTAAGAGTGCTTTTCGTACCCTGTCTGTCGTTTGCAAGTCTTGCTACGACTACCTGATGAATAAGCGCTTCGTTGTATTCCATACCGAACAAATTATCGTTCAGTTGAATATCGCCGACAGCCTTTGCTTTCATATCATATAATTTTAAACTTGGCATATCTTATTCTCCTTACGCTTTTACGCTCGTTCTTATCGTAACGATACCCTTAACCGGTCCCGGTACGGCACCCTTAATCAAAAGAGCGTTTCTGGCAACGTCTACCTTGACGATTTCAAGGTTCTGTATGGTTACTCTTTCGTGTCCGTACTGACCTGCCATGTGTTTGTTCTTGAATACTCTGCTCGGACTGCTGTTAGCGCCCATGGAACCGACTTCTCTGTGAACGGGGCCTACGCCGTGCGTTTCTTTAAGTCTTTGGTTGTTCCATCTCTTGATGACGCCCGTGAATCCGTGACCTTTGGTAAGTCCCGAAACGTCAACCTTGTCGCCCTCCGCGAAGATTTCGCACGTAACGACGTCGCCTACGTTGTATTCGTTGTCGTTTCTGAACTCTTTCAACGTTTTCTGGGGTTTAACGCCCGCTTTCTTGAATTGTCCGAGCGCGGGCTTGTTCAAAGCCTTTTCGCTTACTTCGTCGAAACCGAGTTTAACTGCCTTATAGCCGTCCTTTTCAACCGTCTTTACCTGAACGACGGGGCAAGGACCTGCTTCTACTACGGTGACGGGAATTACTTTTCCGTCCTGGGTAAATATTTGCGTCATACCCAACTTTCTGCCAATGATTGCTTTATTCATAGATAAAGTTCACCTCCGATTTTATTTACTGTTATAACTTAATCTTGATATCTACGCCTGCGGGAAGATGAATCGTGTCGAGAAGTTTGATGTTGGGCGAATAGATATCGATAAGTCTTTTATGCGTACGAAGTTCAAACTGTTCCCTGCTGTCCTTGTGCTTAAAGGGAGAACGAAGAATCGTTACTATTTCCTTTTCCGTGGGGAGAGGAATGGGACCGCTTATCTTTGCGCCCGCTTGTTTCATCGTCTCGACGATTTTTTCCGCCGCCTGATCTACCATCTCGTGATCGTAAGATACAAGTTTAATTCTGATTTTCTGACTTGCCATTTTTGTTACTCCTTTTTATACTAACGTTTGTTGATAACTTTGCCGTGTGTGTCGTGAAGTTCGTTTTAAAAAAATCATTTGGAAAAATCTGTATTTTTCGGCGGGGTTCCGCTTTAAAAAAGATTGTGCAAACGATTACTTTAAACTTGCTTTCAAGTTGTTAGTCGCAAGAGATCAACGTTCTCGCATTTGTCAACGGAAATTATCTGTCCTTTTTACGGTTTTTCAGTAACTTTCCGCATCAACCCATATTACACAGCTTGTTTATTTTAACAAAATATGTAAATATTGTCAAACGATTTTCTTATTTTTTTCAATATTTTTCAAAATTATTTTTCCCTTGAAAAAACACCGCAATATCTTGTGTCCGCTTGCCCGAAAAACACAACCCGCGCGCTTTAAAAGAAAAAACTCGGCGGTTCGGATAACCCGAACCGCCTTAACCGTCTTTTCGCCATCAATCCTCGATGCCTTCGTTGAGTTCTTCAATCATTTTGTCGAGGTCCGCGCCGTGAACGTCCGCCGCCTCACCTACCGTTTCGCCGTGAGCGAGCGCGCAACCTAAACAGTGCATGCCGTTTTTCATAAGTATTTCGCCCGCCTTGGGGTTGAGTTCTATCGCTTTCGCAATCGTAGTGTCTTTCGTTATTTTCATAATGACATATCTCCTTTATAAAATAATTTATTAAAAACGCTTTTATGCCGTTTTCGTCTTTTTAAAACTTCGGGCTGTAATTCGGAGCCTCTTTGGTAATGGAAATATCGTGCGGGTGAGATTCGAGAAGAGCGGCGTTGGTTATTCTGGTGAACACGGCGTTCTTTCTCATATCGTCTATCGTCGGCTGACCGCAATAACCCATACCCGAGCGCAAACCGCCCATTAACTGGAATATTATCTCGCCGAGAGGTCCGCTGTAAGGAACTCTTCCCTCGACTCCTTCCGGCACGAGTTTTTTCGCGCCCTCCTGAAAATACCTGTCGCTACTGCCTTTCGCCATAGCGGCAAGACTTCCCATACCTCTGTACGCTTTAAACGACCTGCCCTGATATATTTCGAGTTCGCCCGGACTTTCGAGACAACCCGCAAACAAACTTCCTATCATAACCGCGGACGCGCCCGCGCCGATTGCTTTGGTTATATCTCCGCTGTACTTTATACCGCCGTCCGCTATAATGCGCTTGCCGTATTTGTCCGCTTCTTCCGCGCAGTCCATAACCGCCGTGAGTTGAGGAACGCCTATACCCGCGACTATTCTCGTGGTGCAGATGCTTCCGGGGCCGATGCCCACTTTAACGACGTCCGCGCCCGCTTCGATTAAATCTCTCGTCGCTTCTTTCGTAGCCACGTTGCCCGCAACGACGGGAAGGCTCGGATATTTCTTCTTGACTTCGCCGACGAGTTTTATAACGTTCTCGCTGTGTCCGTGAGCGGTATCTATCGCGATAACGTCTACCCTCGCCTTTACGAGTTCTTCTATCCTTTCAAAAGTATTCCCCGCGATACCCACCGCCGCGCCGGCAAGAAGTCTGCCGTTTTTGTCTTTCGCGCTGTTGGGGAACTGAATAGCCTTTTCTATATCTTTAATGGTTATAAGACCTTTGAGGTACCCCTCGTCGTCGACGATGGGCAACTTTTCTATTCTGTGTTTACCGAGTATCTTTTGCGCTTCTTCGAGCGAGGTGCCGACCTTTGCCGTTATAAGCCCCTCTTTGGTCATAACGTTGTCTATCGGTTGGTTATAATTCGTTTCAAAACGCAAATCTCTGTTTGTGAGTATTCCGACGAGTTTGCCGTTTTTGGTAATGGGAACACCGCTTATTTTATATTTTTCCATTAAAGCGACCGCTTCGCTTACCATATTGTGCGGTTCCAAAAAGAACGGGTCGGTAATAACACCGTGTTCGCTTCTTTTAACCTTGTCTACGTGCGTAGCCTGTTCTTCGATAGACATATTCTTATGAATAAATCCAAGCCCGCCTTCTCTTGCGATTGCGATAGCGAGTCTGCTGTCGGTAACCGTGTCCATTGCGGCGGACAAAAGGGGAATGTTAAGTTTTACGTCTTTCGTAAGATACGTAGATAAATCGATACTGCTCGGCAATATTTTGCTCGCTTGCGGTATCAGCAACACGTCGTCGAAAGTAAGCGCTTCTTTAACAATCTTATTCATTCGTTCGTTTCTCCCGTTAATTTATTCAATAAGTCCGTAAACAATTGCTTGTCTTCCAAGGCAAGCGTATCGTCTTTAAGCACGCCGGGGGCTATAAACCCTCCGAGTTTGTCGATCATGGTTTTAAGCGTTTCCGTGTCTCTTTCTTCCGCCACGTGGTATAACAAAGAGCGGTAAACGTTATATTCGCCGTATTCGCTTTCGCCAACTATTACGTCGGAAGCAAAATCCATCGCCTGTTCTTTTTCGCCCGTATCGTACAGCGCGACGACGTAATCACCGCAGATATAATCTCGATAACCGCCCGCATCCGCCAAATCGCTTTCGGCGTCTTTCTTTTTACAGAAATCGTCGAAATCACCGCTTTCAATCATTTCTTTGGAATACTTTACGATAAGTTTATTATTACCGAGCCACTTAACCCGATACAAAAGTTTATCGAGGGTATTTATACTGCCGTTCTTTTCGTATTCCTTTTGAGTGTACCATACGCAGGTACGTTTGTCGCCGAGTTTATAACTGAGATTCGCCATTCTGCCGGGCGCAAACATAGAAAACAACGCTATCACGATGAGAACGACGGAAGCGATTAAACACAACGTATACACGACGGTTTTTACAAAAGTTTTTTTCATAACCGTATTCCGTCCTCCTTTCGTTTTTTAATGTTTCTAGTATTATAGCAAAAATAAAGTTTCTTTGCAAGCGGTTGCAATGACTTTTCGGTTTTAACCCGTTTAAAAAAATCGTCGGGAAAAGTTTTTCCCGACGTTTCTGTTATTTATCAGTTGTTACCCGTTACTTCGGAAGTATCTACAACCGTTGTACCGTAGTTATTGCAAACTATTTCGACAAGCGCGCTTTCGGATATTTTTGCCTTTACGCCCTGTTGCTCTAAGTTGCAACTAAGATCAATGTATTCTCTCGCTCCCGAAAGAACCCCGCGGGAAACGTAAAGTTTAGCATAACCGTCAATTTTCATCTGATCGAGATATTGCATACCCGCGCCGAGTTCGTCGCCAAGACTGTCCATAAGGTAGTCCGCCATACGACCGAAATCTACTTCGCAACCGTAATCCGTTTTCTTGTAGTAGGTATAGTCGAGATCCCTCATACTCACGAACGGAAGAAGATCTCTGTAAGAGTTAAGTCCTACGTTAGAGAAGGTACCCGATTGCCAACTGCCGTTATCGCTGTCGTAAAAATAAAGTTCGTATCCGTTGTCCGTGCTTATTATGTAAGCCTTTACCGTCTGATCCACGTTGGGCATACCGCCTTGTGCAAGAACGTCGCCGTAAACCGCTTTCGTCGTCACTTCAAGATAAATCTTATCCCCGTCTATTTTTGTAAGAGTGTTAAGACTTACCGTCATCGTGCCTTTTTGTTTCTCTCCCTGATAAGACGCGCTTATATCGAGATCTATTTTGGTAGTGCTCGTCATCGTGCAGTTAGCGTATTCTTCGCTGTTGAACAAAGATTCGTAATAACTGCTCGTAATCGTTTCGCCGTTAAGGGGTTTAGGCGCGATGTATTTGAAACCGCCGTCCGTGTATTTAACCACGTAAACCGCCTGCGTACGGCTAACGTCTCTGTCCGCCATAAAGGTTATTCCGCCGTCCGCGGTATCGTTTTCGGTATAAGTAACGTTATACTTCTTTACCCATTCGTAATCGCCGAGAACGCTTGCGGAAACGCCTATCGCGGAAACTTCCGCGGAAGTAAGTTCGCTTCCCGCCTGAACGCTTACGATATTCGCGCTCTTCGAGCCTACGACTTCGTTTTGTACGTAGTTGCCGGCACACGAGTCCGCGTCATCGTAAGATTCCGACGAAACAGCCCCTTCGTACGTATCGGAAGTACCGCCTATTTCGTTTACGAAATCTTTTTCGTTGTACCTAAACCCTGCTTCTTTCTTTCCGCACCCGACTGAAAAGGCCATAGTCAGCGCAAGAACGGAAACCGCAATAATTGCTATAATTTTTTTCATTTAAAAGACCTCCTCTTTTATCGAACTACATTTTATCACCGTCGAAAGCGTTTGTCAATAATTATTCGCAATTTTATCATATTTCAAAAAATACGCCGTATAATGTTACTGTCGGACAACCCGCGAAAAATATGCGGTCGTTTTTTATAACGCGCCTTTTTCGCACGACACGGAGTAGTTTATGAAAAAAATCTTTTGTTTGTTATCGATTTTAATCTTTTTCGTTTTACCTTTCTCTTTCGCCTGTCAAAAAAGCCCTTCCGCTAACGACATAGTGAGCGAGGTACGCTTTAACGTTTACGAGGGCGTTGGCGAAAAAACGGCGGTAACGAGCGACCTTTCGTTCAGAGAGTTTCCGCTCGATAACGATATGAAAAAAGGCGTCGTAAAATACTGCGCTTTTTTCAGGCTTCTTCCCAAAGACAACAACCTCGAAAAAAATTATAAACTTTCCTTTTCGCTCAACGGGCTTACCTACGGCGACGATTTTGAAATCGACGAGGTTTCGGGCTTCCTTACGTGCGTAATAATTTTTGACAAAAAAACGGAGTATGACGAACTCGAAATCACCGTATCGACAACCGACTTTTCCGAAAAAATAACACTGAAATCTCTTTTGCCGAAAGACACGATAACGTATAAAACCGCCCTTGAAAAGGCAAGCGAGGTCTTAGCCGACCTGTTAGAGCAGAACAGAACGGAAAATGGCATAAACGGCGAGATACGTATGCGCGTGATAGTTAAAAACGGCAAAGCCTTCTGGTACGTAGGCTATCATTACTCGGACACGGACTGCGTAGCGCTCCTTTTAGACGGCGCGACGGGCGAATTGCTTGCAAGAAGAAACAAACGCTGACTCCCCCCCCTTTTCGTTTTCGGTTTTATCGAGGCAATTCCGCCCCTTTTTAACCCAAAGCAACCGTTATCAACCTTTTGCGACCAAACTCGGGCAATGACAACCATTTTTAACCCAAAGTAACCGTTATCGACCTTTTGTAACCAAACTCGGGCAATGACAACCATTTTTAACCCAAAGTAACCGTTATCGACCTTTTGTAACCAAACTCGGGCAAAGGTTGACGGCGGATAAAAATATTTTCATAATAAAAAACAACGGCGTTGCGATTTTGCAACGCCGAAGTCGTTATTTGTTAAAGTTGTCTTTAAGAGAAACTATCTGCGACAAAACGAGTTTGCCGTTATCTACCGTCTTTTTGTAATAACCCGTGCGCAAAAGTTGGAACGTAGAACCGATTTCCGCGTCGAAAAGGTATTTTTCCGCTTTGCCGTTATAAACGTGCTTGCTGTTATAATTAAGTCTTTCGTTGAAATCCTGTCCGGGGTATTCTTCGTCTTTAAGAAGATATTCGTAATCGCGAATTTCAACGTCGTAGCAGTCGTCGGCGTCTACCCACTGAATAGTACCCTTGCACTTGATACCGCTGTTGTCGCTTCCGCTACGCGTTTCGGGAATATATTCGCAGTGAACTTCTTTAACCTTATCTCCCTCGATTACGGCGTTTTTGTATTTTACGATATACGCCCCTTTAAGTCTTACCGTTCCGTCCGGTTTAAGCCTGAAATACTTCGGCGGAGGATTGAGCGAAAAATCGCTTTCGTCTATATACACGGTCTTTGAAAAAGTAACCTTTCTCGTAATTCCCTTGCCGTCGCCGGGATTGACGTCGAAATCGACTTCTTCGCCTTTTTCGGGGTAGTTGTCTATAACGAGTTTAAGCGGATTTTTAACCGCCATAGCGCGCTCCGCATGAGCGTTGAGATATTCTCTTATGCACGCTTCGAGATAACTCGCTTCCACCTCTCCGTTAGACTTGCAGACGCCTATTCTCGAACAGAAATCTTTCAACGCTTCCGCGGGAACGCCTCTGTTTCTGAGCCCCGAAAGAGTAGGCATACGGGGATCGTCCCAACCGTCCACCGCGCCTTCTTCGACAAGTTTCTTTAAATAGCGTTTGCTCATAATGGTGTTGGTTATGTTAAGACGGGAAAACTCTATCTGACGAGGTTTGGGGTTGAAACCGAGAGTAATACCCACCCAGTCGTACAACGGGCGGTGATCCTCGAACTCCAAAGTGCATATAGAGTGCGAAACTCTTTGCATATAGTCGCATATAGGGTGCGCGTAGTCGTACATAGGATATATGCACCACTTATCGCCCGTTCTGTGATGCGTCGCGCGAAGGATTCTGTAAATAACGGGATCGCGCATATTGATGTTGGGGCTTGACATATCTATCTTTGCCCTTAAACACTTTTCGCCGTCGGCGTATTTACCCGCTTTCATATCGTAAAACAGTTGAAGATTTTCTTCTACCGATCTGTTTCTGTAAGGACTTTCTTTGCCCGGCTCGGTAAGCGTACCGCGGTTAGCCGAAATCTCATCCGCTTTCATATCGCACACGAACGCCTTACCCTCTTTTATAAGAGTTACCGCATAATCGAATATGGTATCGAAAAAGTCGGACGCGTAACATATTCTGTCCCACTTGAAGCCAAGCCATTCTATATCTTTTTTAATCGCTTCGACGTATTCCGTCTTTTCTTTCGACGGGTTGGTATCGTCGAAAAACAGGTTGCACTTTCCGTCATACCTTTCTTTGATACCGAAGTTTATGCACATACTTTTTGCATGACCTATGTGAAGATAGCCGTTAGGTTCGGGAGGAAAACGCGTCTGCACCGCGTCCGGATTAGTTCTTCCCGATTCTATATCTTCGTTTATCGCCTGTTCTATAAAGTTGGTCGCTTCTACCATATAAGCACCTCTTTCGATTTATTCGTTAATTATAACACAAAGCGAGGCAAATAACAAGAAAAGTGTTTACGATTTGCAAAAAAAGTTTAAAACGCTTTAAACTTCTTGACTTACCGCGAATATTATTCTAAAATATAATAAATCTAAAAAGAAGGTAAGAAAAATGGAAGAAAAGAAACCCGTCGTAACGATGGACAAACTCGTAAACCACTGTAAAACGAGAGGTATTATTTTTGCCGGTAGCGATATTTACGGCGGAATGGGCAACACCTGGGACTACGGCCCCGTGGGCGTCGAAATAAAAAACAACATAAAAAGAAGTTGGTGGAAAAGATTCGTGCAGGAATCCACATCTTCTTACGGCGTAGACGCGGCAATCTTGATGAACCCGAAAGTATGGGAAGCAAGCGGACACACGGCGTCATTTTCGGATCCCAAAATGGATTGCAGAGAATGTAAAACCCGTTGGCGCGCCGACCAACTTATAGAAGAACACAGCAAGGGCAAAGTAAACCCCGATACTATGACCAACGAGGAAATGGAAGCGTACATAAAAGAACACAAAGTCGCTTGCCCGAGATGCGGAAAATCCAACTTTACGCCCATAAGAACGTTTAACCTTATGTTCAAAACGAGCAGAGGCGTAACGGAAGGCGACGGCGACGTTATTTATCTTCGTCCCGAAACGGCGCAGGGCGAATTCGTCAACTTTATGAACGTTCAACGTTCCACGAGAGCGAAAGTTCCTTTCGGTATAGCGCAGATAGGTAAAGCGTTCAGAAACGAAATAACCCCGGGTAACTTTATTTTCAGAACGATAGAGTTCGAGCAGATGGAACATCAATGGTTCTGCAAAGAAGGCACGGATATAGAGTATTACAACGAATATAAACAAAAGGCGTGGAATTATCTCGTAGATCTCGGTTTCAACCCCGAACATTTAAGATTCAAAGACCACGACAAACTCGCGCACTACGCAAAATGCGCCTGCGACATTCAGTACCTCTTCCCCATGGGTTGGAGCGAACTTAACGGTATTCACAACCGCACTAATTACGACCTTACACGTCATCAGCAATATTCGGGAAAGAATATGCTTTACCTCGACCCCGTAACCAACGAACAATACGTTCCTTACGACATAGAATATTCCATAGGTTGCGACAGACTTATGCTCGCCGTTCTTTCCGAAGCGTACGACGAAGAAACGCTCGACAACGGCGAAACGAGAATAGTAATGCACTTCCACCCCGCCCTTTCGGCTTATAAGGTGGCGGTTCTTCCCCTCCAAAAAAATCTCGGCGACAAGGCGAAAGAAGTTTACGCAAAACTTTCCAAATCTTTTATGTGTTCTTACGACGAAGCGGGTTCTATCGGCAAACGTTACCGCAGACAGGACGAAATAGGAACGCCTTATTGCGTAACGATAGATTTCGATACGTTGAACGACGACACCGTAACGATTCGCAACAGAGACACTATGACGCAGGAAAGAATAAAAATTGACGACCTCGAAGCATACGTCGAAAAAGCGATTAAGTTCAATTAAAAAAATAATATTTACGCCCGACTGCAACGGCAGTCGGGCGTTCTTTTTATACTTTCGCGGCGGTGTATTTTTTCATCGCGCGTTTATATTTTTTTGTTTTTTCCTGATCGAAGCCGTGTTCCCAGTCCGCGTATTTGTAATAAAAAATATAAATAACCGAACTTATAAACCACGTTATCGGGTATGCCATAAACACGAGATATATGTCGTGTTTTATGCTTAACGCCACCGTTATGTACGCGACTCTTAAAACGCACCATACGCCGAGCATAATCGTCATGGGGACTACCGCTTTTCCCGCCCCGCGCAAAACCGCCGATATGCAATGGGACAACGCCAGCATAAAATAGAAAAAGGAAATCGTACGCGTTTCTTTGACTGCAAGGTCGATAACCCGTTGTCTGTCGGGCGAATCTTTGCCCGTGAACAGTCCCGCAAGATACGGTATGGTAAAATAAAGCACGAGCCCTATCGTTTCAGCCATTACGATCGTACATATCAACCCGAACTTCGCGCCTCGTCGCGCCCGTTCGTATTCTCTCGCGCCCAGATTCTGCCCGACGAAGGTCGTCAACGCGATAACGAAAGAGTTTATCGGCAAAAATATAAACCCTTCGAGTTTAGAATACGTTCCGCACCCCGCCATAGCAATCGAGCCGAACGTGTTTATGTTGCTTTGAACGATTACGTTCGCAAACCCGATAACGGAGTTGGTAACGCCGGACGGTACGCCGTATTTGACTATTTCGTTTAAAATGTCTTTGTCGATTTTAATTTTCTTTATCTTAACGCGGTACGGCGTTTTGATTATCAAAAGATACACGAAACAACATATCGCGCTTACGAACTGCGAAATCGCCGTAGCGAACCCCGCCGCCCACACGCCCCACTTGAACACCGCGATAAACAATAAATCGAGCACCACGTTGAGCGCGGAAGCGATAAGAAGATACAACAGCGACCGTTTGCTGTTCCCGAGCGCGTTTAAAATGCCGTTGAACACGTTGTACATAACCAACGCAAGCCCGCCCGCAAAATAGTATTTGAAATACGCTACGGATTTTGGGAAAACCTGCGATTCGATGTTCATAAGCGACAGTATCGCGGGGGACAACCCCACCCCTATTACCGTTAAAACGACGCCCGCTATCAACCCGAACGCTATATTCGTATGTACGGCAAGACTTAATTTGTCGTAGTTCTTTTCGCCGAAATATTTGGCTATAACGACGCCCGCGCCCGAAGCCGTGCCTATGAAAAAACTCGTGAACAAAAATATCAGATTGCCCGACGACGATACCGCCGCAAGCGAGTCCGTGCCGAGAAAATTGCCGACTATGAGAGAGTCGCACGTGTTGTATAATTGCTGAAAAAGGTTGCTTAAAAACAACGGAAAGGCAAAAGCAATAAGATTCTTGGTAATAGAACCTTTTGCCATATCCTTCGCGCCTTGCATTTTACTTTCTCCTTTTTAAAATCATTTTTATACCCTGCCTTTCGCGAAAGGCAGGGCTTTTCGTTATTATTCGTTACGTTTCCCGTCCGAAAAAAACAGGCTCTTCTTTCGTAAGCCCGTTTTACGCGGGCTTTCGTTTTGTATGTTTTTACTTTACGAATCGCTTTATACGATTGCGTTATATCGCCGACTCAATCGTTTAATCCGTTCTCAAAGCGATAACGGGATCGCGTTTCGCCGCAAGGAACGCGGGTATCAGCCCCGCAATCAGCGTTAAAGCGACGCTTATCGCGACGAGTATCACGCAGTGAAGAGGTTTCATAAACGCGAGATGCGCTATTCCCGTAAGAGGCGCAAGCACCACGTTGAGTATAGCCGACACTATAAGCGAAACGATTATACCTATCAGTCCCGCGACTAGTCCTATTATACCCGACTCCGCGTTGAATACCCTTGTAATATCTTTCTTTCTCGCACCTATCGCGCGAAGTATTCCTATCTCTTTCGTACGTTCGAGCACGGATATGTAAGTGATTATTCCTATCATTATGGAAGAAACAACAAGCGAAATCGCTGTGAAGCCTACGAGCGCGATTGTTACTATATCGATAAACTTCGTGAGCATACTCATAAGCAAATCCATAACGTCCGTATAATGCACCTGTTCGGAAAGGATTTCGTCTTTTTCCGTTTTATCTTCCGTGGCGTCCGCCCTCTCCTGAATAGCGTCGTTATAATCGTCTATGATTTTCTTTATCTCTTCTTTTTGCTTGAACCCTCTCGCGTAAATCGAAAGTTGGTTAGGCTTTTCGCTGTACCCCATTCTCGCAAAGTTGGTGCTCCTCGAAGATTCTTCTTTGCCCGAATCGAAAGTTTTGCCGGTTTCGGAAAACACGTCTACGTTGCTGTCTTTTTGCGCAAGGTACACGTCGGACGCTTTCGCTTGTTCTCTCATATACGTGTCCAAAGCCTCGGGGAATGCAAGCATACCCGAAATCACGCCGAGTTCGGTATCTTCTCTTAATCTTACGATTGCCGAAACGTGAACGTTTATGTTTCTTTCGTCATTAAAAGTTTCTTCGGACGTGTGGTTGAAAGACCTGCCGTAATCGGTAAGCACTTTGGTGAACGCCGTGAGTTTATCCGAAGAATACGCTTTTCTGTCTCTTTCGTAATAGGTTACTTCTCCGTTCGTCTTTTGTTTGAAATAGGCGTTGTTGACGAGAACTTTCATCTTACCGCCGTTTATCATTCCGAGAAGTTGGTCGAACGTATAACCCGTGCTTATCTCTCCCGTATAACTTTTAGCGAACTTATCGACGTCACCTAAAACGAACAACGCGTTTATATCGCTTATTTTGTTGTATTGATCGACGCACAACGCCACGTCTACCGTTTTAACGCCGTTTTCGTCCTCGTAAATCTCGTTTTTCGGCCAGTAACCGCCATCGTTTATTATGTCGTATTGAGATTGCAATAATTCCGTGCTGTCTACGAGTTTGCTTATACTGCCGTTACTCGAATTGAAATATATCGTTTCCGCGCCTTTCCCATCGTCCGTATACGCTTCGGAAAGAACGGTTTTTATGTAAAAGGGAATGGTATTCGTCGTAGAATAAGATTTCTGTATGGTGTAATACAAATCCTTTTTAAACTTGCTTTCGTCCGTCAGAAGTTCTTCCGCTTTGTTTATGTCCGTTTTCCGCTGACCTTTGGACATCATTTCCGAAAAGAAGTTGGATATATAAACTTCCTGCGCTTTGGGGAACTTCGTTCCCTTGTCTTTATTGCCCGAACTCATATAAGAAGCCATCATGGACTGCAAGTCGTACGAGTCGCCCGCAATGATCATCGGGTAACTTGAAAGCGTGTCTTTTTGAAGTCTGTCTATATACCCCGAAACGCCGGAAGAAACGGCAAGAACGAGGGATACGCCTATTATACCGATACTACCCGCAAACGCCGTAAGTATGGTTCTCGTTTTTTTGGTAAGAAGATTTTTAAGGCTTAACATAAACGCAGTGGTGATTTTCATCGCCGTTTTATGTTTTTTGTTTTTCGTTTCCTCTCTTCTTTTTTCGCAGGCGATTTCGAGTTCTTCCCTTTCCTTATCGTCAAGCGGACGGGAATCGCTTATGACCTCGCCGTCGTGAAGTCTTACAATCCTCGTAGCGTAGGTGTCGGCAAGTTCGCCGTTATGCGTAACCATTATAACGAGCCTGTCTTTTGAAATCTCTTTCAAGATTTCCATAACCTGAACGCTCGTTTCCGAATCGAGCGCGCCCGTAGGCTCGTCGGCAAGAATTATTTCGGGATCGTTGATGATAGCCCTCGCTATCGCGACTCTCTGCATCTGCCCGCCCGAAAGTTGGTTGGGACGTTTTTTTATTTTATCGCCTAGTCCCACCTTTTCGAGGGCGGAAATCGCCCTTCTCTTTCTTTCTTTTGCAGATATTCCCGCAAGCGTCAAAGCCATTTCGACGTTTGCAAGTATGCTTTGGTGAGATATAAGGTTATAACTCTGAAAAACGAACCCTATCGAATTGTTTCTGTAAGCGTCCCACTCGCCGTCTTTAAAGTCTTTGGTAGACTTACCCGCAACGAAAAGGTCGCCCGACGTGTATCTGTCAAGCCCGCCTATAATGTTGAGAAGCGTTGTTTTTCCGCAACCCGAAGAACCGAGTATGGCTACGAATTCGCTTTTTCTGAACTCCAAACTTACGCCTTTCAATGCGGAAACGGCATTGTCGCCCTCGCCGTAAACCTTAACGACGTTTTCTAATTTTAACATACGGAACCTTCTTTATTTTTTATATTATATCACTGCTTTCTTAAAAAACGCTTAAATACGTATTTTATCTATTATTTTCAACTCGGAAAGTTTCTTTTTTATCTCGTCCATTTTGTTCATCGCCTCGTTATAACCGGCGTTATACATTTCGTCGAGTTTGTCCACGGAGAACGCCGTCATTCCTTTTAAGTTAGGTTGAAGCATTACGTCCGCGTTCGTATAACCCGGCTCCTTGCCGTCTTTAAGTATGGGAACTTTATACGTTATAAGATCTAGCAGTCCGGACATTCTCCTCCTTTCGTTATAGGTGGACAAGTCTATCGCAACAACGTAATCGCAACCCCTGTTTTTAAGCGAATCTGCGGGTATAAGGTTTGCGTAAACCCCGTCGCAATACAATTCGCCGTCTATATTAACCGGCTTGAAAAAGGGTGGCATCGCGCAGGAAGCGGTTATGGGTTTTATGATATGCCCTTCCGTAAACTCTCTGCCCTCGCCCGTCTTTACGTTAGTCGCCCAACAGCAATACGGCTTTTTAAGTTCGTCGAACGTGAGTTTCCCTACTAATTTTTCAAGTATTCTTTCTACGGGCGCGGTATCCATTTTTATCATAATAAGCGTCTTTATCTCGCCGACGTCTATGGTTTTAAGAAGAGCGTACATATCGTCGGAAGTATACCCGTTTGCATACAGCGCGCCTATTATACTGCCGATACTCGTACCCGAAACCATATCGAACTCTATTCCGTTTTCTTCAAAGGCTTTTAACGCGCCGAGTTCAGCCATTCCTTTCGCCCCGCCTCCGCCGAGCGCAAGACCTGTTTTAGCCCTTTTCTTCCTTTTTAAAAAGAACATATTCACCCCGTTTTGGTAAAAACCGCTTTTAACACCTTAATTGCAAGCAAAACCGCTACGACAACGGTAAATGCGGATAAAATCAAATCCGTATACGCTATGCAAGCCTCCGCCAACGCGGAAATTATAACCGCGCAAAGCAGATTGCCTAGCATTACGGCAAAAAAACTCTCTTTTAATTTAAGTCCCGAAACGTACGCGAGAAAGGTACCCGTCCAAACCCCCGTGAACGGTAAGGGCAGCGCGACGAACGAAAACACGCCGGAAATCAACGCTTTTTCGCCCCTTTCGGCATACGAAAGTTTTCTTCCCGAAAGGAAACCGCTCCCTTTTATACCCGTAACCTTTTTAAACAGAAAACCGCACGGCTCCGCCAACGCCCATACCGTAAAGAATATGAACGCAGAACCGAACACGCCGTAAACAAGCGCGTTTAAAAAGCCTAGTCCCGCACCCCTTGCGTAAAGTATTCCGCCTTTCAGTTCAAACAGCGGAAGATAAGATAGCAAAACCGTCGTAACCGCCTTGCTTCTCGTTACGTCGAAAATTATATTGGTTAATCGCATATATTTTACCCGATTTACTCCTTTTTGTCAAACAAGATTAAAGATACAAAGTAAAGTATATGCAAATATACGGAAAACGTTGCGTTTATTTTATTGACAAACGGGTACTTTCGGTTTTATACTTGATTTTATGGAAGAAAAAACGTTACTCTCGAAACTCCGCAGATGCGTTGCGGACTATAAAATGATAAACGACGGCGACAAGATAGCGGTAGGATTGTCGGGCGGAAAAGACAGCGTAAGTCTTTTGAAACTTTTAGCGCGTTTCTCAAAGTTCTCGGACGTGAAGTTTACCGTCGTCGCGATAACGGTAGACCTCGCTTTTCACGGCGTACAAGGCGATTACACGCGTTTGCAAGCCCTTTGCGACGAACTCGGCGTAGAATATATTATAGAACGCACGCGTATAGGCGAAATCGTTTTCGACGTGAGAAAGGAGCCTAACCCGTGTTCCCTTTGCTCCCGAATGAGAAAGGGCGCGCTTTATAACGTCGCAATTGCAAACGGTTGCAACAAGGTCGCTTTGGGGCATCACCTCGACGATATGACGGACACTTTCTTTTTGTCTATGTTTTACGAAGGGCGACTTGCGACTTTCGCCCCGAAGATGAAACTCGACAAAACGGGAATAATTCTCATTCGCCCCATGCTTTACATAAGCGAATACGAACTTAAATCTTTTTCAAAAACTTTGCCCGTAGTAAAAAGCAAATGCCCCGCCGACAAAAAGACCAAACGGGAAGAGATAAAGGAAATCGTAAAACTTTTGCAAACGAGAATACCCGACGTAAAAACGCAGATTCAGACGGCTATACTCAACCCGGAAAGGTACAATCTTTTCGATAAGTTCACAAACGATATAGACAAGTTTTAAAACGCGGACAAACGATTTTGCCGAACGTATAAATAAGCCCGAAACACCGCAAGCATAACCGCTTGCGGTGTTATTATAAAACTTAACCCGTTATAAAACTTAACCCCTTTGCCGAAAAAGCAAAGGGGTTTTCTTTCGTATGAAAAATCAAAAATCATTCGTAACTTTTCGCGTTCCAGCCGTCGTGAAGTTTAGCGGAAGGGAACACTGCCGAGCCGTGCGTTTCGGGTACGTCGAGGAATGCTCCGCCGTAAACGTTTTTAACCGCCGAGGACGGATTTATAGTAGTCAAAGCCTTGCAACCGGCAAAGGTGTACGGACGAATGTCTTCGTAACCCGCGCCGAGCGTTAAGGTGGCGAGTTTTTCGCAATTTTCAAACGCGCCGTCGCCTACGTAAGTTACGGTATCCGTAATGACGAGTTCCGTAATGTTCAATCCCTTGAACGCTTCTTTGCCGACAGACGTAAGAGAATTGCCGAGCGTAACCGCCGTGAGTTTGTCGCAACCGACGAAAGCGGAAACGCCTATTTCTTTAACGCCGTTAAGGTTTACAGTCGCTATTTTCGCGCAACCGTTAAACGCGAAGTTGCCTATTTTAGCAACCTTGTCGTTCAGAGTAATCGTCGTAAGATATTTGAATCCGTAGAACGCATAGTTGGGAACCTCGTAATTTTCCGCACTGTCTACGATAACCGTAGTCAACGTTTTGGGAACGTAAACGGTCGTCGAATTAGAGGGATCGTAAGAACAGGTAACCGCTATGCCTGCGTCGTAAGCGTCGGTACCGAAAAGGTGAGCAAGCGTTCTTGCCGAGTCGACCGCGCCGACTTTTTTACCTACGAACGGAACGGTTATTTTGCCGAGTTTAGTCATTTTCGCAAATGCGCCCGCGCCTATTTCCGTTACGGACGAGGGAAGAACTATTTCGGTTATGTTAGCGTTTTCGTTAAAAGCCTTTTCCTTGATTTCTTTAACGGGAATACCGTCTTTGTCCGCGGGAATAGTCAACTTGCCGTCAAAACCGTCTTCTACGGTGTAACCCGTAACGATATAATATGCGTTTGCGTTGTCGTCGTATGCTTTCTTAAAATGCAAGCCCTTAACGTTTTTAACGTCCGAGTCGGAATCGGCTCCACAAGCGACGAAAGACATACAAACCGTCAATACGAGAGTAAGCATTAAAATAATTTTTAAAAACTTTTTCATAATGAGTTCCTTATAGTAACGTTTTATACTCGATTATTTTAGCATTTTATACGGTCTTTGTCAATAATTAAACGCATTTTCTTTGTTTTTTGAGGCAAATCTTATGAATAGCCTTATAAACTTCCATAATCGCTATTATAGATAAGCCCAAACCGACGCAGGTTAAAAGTTCGTACCATCTGATAGGAACAAGATTCAACACACCGTTTACGCCGGGTATATACAATATAATCATCGACAAAACCGCGCCGATTACGAAAGAAAGGTTGAGCATTCTGTTGTCGAGAATATTTCTGTTGAAAACGCTTCCGTCAACCTTGTTGTTATACGCGTGGAAAAGTTCTATCACCGCAAGCGTTACGAACGCCATTGTCTGAGCCACTTCGAGAGAAGAATATTTTCCGAACCCGCCGAATACGTATTCGCCGAGCAGGAACGCCGTAAGCGTCATAAGACCGATAATTACACCTTCGAGAACTATATGCACTATCATGTGGTCGGAGAAGAACCCTTCGTTTTTATCTCTTGCGGGCAAATCCATAATGTTTTTGTCCGCTTTTTCCATACCGAGTCCCACCGCGGGCAGGCAGTCGGTTATAAGGTTAATCCACAAAAGGTGAATGGGAAGAAGAGGAACTCCCAAAGTAATCGACGGAATAAGTCCGAGAAGAGTAGCGACGAAAATGGTAACGACTTCGCCGATATTGCTCGATAAAAGGAACTTTATGCACTTTTTAACGTTGGCGTATATGCCTCTGCCTTCTTTAACGGCGGTAACTATCGTCGAGAAATTATCGTCCGTAAGAATCATATCCGCCGCCTCTTTGCTTACGTCCGTACCCGTAATACCCATAGCGCAACCGATATCCGATTTTTTAAGCGCGGGAGAGTCGTTTACGCCGTCCCCCGTCATTGCGCAAATCTTGCCTTTCTTCTGCCAGGTTTCTACGATTCTCACCTTGTCTGTCGGCGTTACCCTCGCGTATACAGAATACTTTTCTATATTTTCAAGGAGTTCTTCGTCCGTCATTTTATTGAGTTCTTCCGTAGAAATCGCAAGGTCGCCCTCTCTTAAAATGCCTAGTTGTTTCGCTATTGCGGAGGCGGTTACCACGTGGTCGCCCGTTATCATAACCGTTCTTATACCCGCTTTTTTAGCGACTTTAACCGCTTCTACCACTTCGGGACGAGGCGGATCTATCATTCCGACAAGTCCTATAAAGGTCATATCTTTTTCAAGGTTTTCGTCAACCGTCGGCATTTCGTCGAAAGTCTTTACGGCAAGCCCTAAGACTCTCAGAGCGTCCTCACCCATACGTTTGTTTGCCGAAACCGCGGAGTCGACTTTTTCTTTGTTGGTTACTCTCGACAAGATAACGTCGGGCGCGCCTTTGGTTACGGAAAAATACTTGTCCCCCTCTTTAAAGATAACCGTCATAAGTTTTCTTTCGCTGTCGAAAGGAAGTTCGCCGAGTCTTTTTACGCCCGAAATATCTTTGCCGTATTTATTGTCGAACTCTATAAGAGCCGTTTCCGTAGGATCGCCTATTCTCTTTTCAACCCCGTCCGTAACTTCTATTTTCGCGTCGCAACAAATAGCCATAAGGTAAGCGAGATTCTCGCTCGTTTCCGACTTTTCGTCCGCGTTTTTAATACTTTCGCCGTCGTAATACTTAACGACGGTCATCTTGTTCTGCGTAAGCGTACCCGTTTTATCGCTACAAATAACGTTCGTCGAGCCGAGAGTTTCCACGGCGGGCAGTTTTTTGACTATGGCGTTTTCTTTCGCCATTTTCTGAACGCCTATCGCAAGGACAATGGTAACTACCGTAGCAAGTCCCTCGGGAACGGCGGCAACCGCAAGCGCGACAGCCGATTTAAAGGATTCTAGCAAATCCGAACCGCCTTTAAGACCGAATCTCCATTCGAGGAAGAACACCACCACGCATATCACGAGGCACATTATGCCTATGACTTTGCCGACCGCGTTGAGTTTGTGTTGAAGAGGCGTCGTCGTATCTTCCGCTTCCGTAAGTATAGTCGCTATTTTGCCGACTTCCGTATTCATACCCGTTTCCGTAACGACGGCGACTCCCCTTCCGTAAGTTACGAAAGAAGAAGAAAAGAGCATATTCTTTCTGTCGCCGAGAGGAACTTCTTTTTCAATCTTGTCCGGGTTCTTTTCTACGGGCAGAGATTCCCCCGTAAGCGAAGACTCGTCCGCTTTAAGATTTACCGCTTCTATGATTCTCGCGTCGGCGGGAACGTAATCTCCCGCTTCCACGACGATTATATCGCCGATTACAAGGTCTTTCGAGGGTATTTTTATAACTTGTCCGTCCCTTATGACCTTTGCCGTCGGCGCGGACATTTTCTTTAAGGCGTCAAGCGATTTCTCCGCCTTGCTTTCCTGCACTACGCCGAGAATAGCGTTTATCATAACGACGACGAATATCACCACGCTGTCAACCCATTCTTTCGGATCGATTATCAAGGATACTACCGCAGCGATAAGCAAAATGATTATAAGCGCGTCCGCAAACTGCTTGAAAAACTTGACGACGATTGACTCTTTTTTGCCTTCTTTCAAAGCGTTTTCGCCGTTTTGCGTAAGCCTTTTCTGCGCTTCGGCGCTCGTCAAACCGCTATGCTCGTCCGTGCCCAGTTGTTTTAAAACTTCCTTTGTTTCCGATTTGTAAAACATAATCCACCTTTATAAAAACAAAAACCCCGCGCTAAAAACAGCGCAAGGTCTTACTGATTTCAGTCGTAAAAAAGACTGCAAACCGCCATTTCCGGACATAAAGTCGTGCTGACGAAAATAGCAGGAATTACTTCCCGGTTACTCCCCGAATTGCTTCTTTATTGTAACAAATAGAAAATCTTTTGTCAACTATTTGTCGCGCTTTTTTAATCTCGATATTATCTCGTCCAACTTTTTTCTTTTCGCGTCGTCGAGCATAGGATATATGACGGAACGAAACGCGTCGAGATCGCTTGTTTTAAGAGTACCCGCCTTGTAACCTTTCATCGCTTCTTTATACACCGCTTCCCACAGTTCGTTTTCGTTTGCCCCCTTATATTTTGCCGTAAGATTAGTTATCATATTCATAATATCGGGGTTTATTCCGTTTCCGCCACTCTTTTCGTTTTTAAAATCTTTAAAATCCTGCATAATAACCCTCCGTCGGTTCAATATAAGTTTATTCGCTCATATACTATAACGTGCCTGATTTTAAAAATTAAGGGGAAAAATATGAATTATATCTTAATATGTCTGCTTGCGTTTATCTTTTTAAAGAAAGGAAAACTCAATCCCGCAATGATTCCGCCGGCAATAGAATTGTATAAATCCATACCGAAAATAGATTTCGACGAAATCAGAAAGGGCGATTTCGATTTTACGACGCTCGCCCCCGTAATAACTTCATTTGAAAACCTTATGCAAACGGCAAATTACGTAAAACCCGACGAATCCTCCGCCCTTTACGAAACCAAACCCATGCAGTCGGTTGCGAATTTCGCCCCGAGCGAGTTCGTTTATTCCGTCAGAGACTACGTAGAAGAATAGTTGACGTTAAAGCGAAAAACGGGCGGTTCCGTGTACACGGAACCGCCGAAAACAAGACCTCCGACAATGCGAAACCACACACTGCCGACCTATGAACAAAACGTATTTTATTTTTTTCGCCACGAACGCAACGCGTTTACGGCGTTTCTTTTACCTTTTTAAAGCGTTTTACAAGCCCGAATACAACGTACCCCGCGGGAACGAGAATAAGAAACAAAGAAATCCATTGCGCGGGCGAAAGAACGGGGGATATAAACGTTCCCCTTTCGTCCCCTCTGAAAAACTCTATTATAAATCTGAATATCGGGTACGCGGTGAGATAAACGAGTTCCCTGTGCTTTTTTACGAAAAGCAACCCTATAAAGAGCAACAGCAAAAAGGACGCTTCTATAAGTTGAGTGGGAATAACCGCCTGCCCGCCGTGGTGAAACCCCAGTATTTCGTTATCGGGAAACACTACGCCTATCGGCGAATCGGTGGGTTTGCCGTAACAGCACCCCGCCATAAAACAGCCTATTCTGCCGAAAAAATGAAAGGCAACGAAAGGGCATACGACTATATTTATAAGTTCCGCCCTTTTAGGCAACTCGTGCTTTTTACCGTACAATATCACCGAAACGAGGTAAAAAATCGCCCCGCCGATCATCGCGCCGTAAAAGTTTATTCCGCTGTACTTAAACTTTCCGTTCGCTTTTAAAAAGAATAAAGCGTTTGT
>CAKQSC010000001.1 GCA_934271725.1 uncultured Clostridia bacterium | reverse complement strand
TCTCGAAACGACGCCTGTCGTAACGGAAATGCCTTCGTTTTCGGGGTTGCCGATAACTACCGCCGGCTCGCCCGCGCGAAGTTCGTCGCTGTTTCTTACCGATACGGGTTTTGCGACGCTGTTTTTATAAACGGAAGAGTCGCTTATTTTAAGAACGGCTATATCGTAGGTCTGCGTTCCCCCGATAAACTCCGCTTTTATCGCTTTCTCGTCCGAATTCGCCTGAGTGGTAAAGGACTGTTGAGTATCGTAATAAAGCATCGTTTCGCCACCGTAGAGGTAGACGTATATATTGTCTACGATGCTTTTGTTGTAAGTGCTTTCGTAAACGACGTGATAGTTGGTTATGATATAGGCTTCGCCCTTTTTCTTGTCGTCTTTGTAGATAACGCCCGCGCCTTCCTGATTTCCCTCGTAAGTATAAGTTTTTCCGCCGAAACGGTTGGTGTAGGAATATTCGTAAGTACAAAGAATACTGACTACGGAAAGAAGTCCGTTTCTGCTTGCCGACTCGATTGCGACGTCGCCCGAATCTCCCTTGTCGCCTTTGTCGCCCTTTTCTACGGCAGAGCCGTCTTTGCCGTCCTGTCCGCGGACGAGTCCGAGGTCGGTCGTTTTGCCGTCCCGCTCCATTATGAGGTGTCCGTCGTCGTTAACGTAAAAAGTCGCGTTCTCGTAGGAGTTTTTATTGACCGTACCGCTTACGGTGCAAGCGGAAAGCGAAAAACAAACGGCTAAAACAAGGAAACATGAAATAAAAGTCTTTAAAAAGTTTTTTTTCATATACGCTCCTTTGCGTTCTTTCGTTGTTTTTTCTTCATTTTACAACCCGAAACTTAAAGTTTGCTTGAAAAACTTAAAAAAACGCCAAAAACTTGACAAATATTTTCAAAATACAATATAATGTATCTATATTAAACTAGGGGGCGTATTCGGTTGATAATCGTCGGGTTCGATCCGGGACTGGCAACTCTCGGCTACGGGGTTATAGAAAGCGATAAAGGAAGAGTAAAAGTCATAGATTACGGCGTCGTTTTAACGCCCAAAGAAGAAAATCTTCCCACAAGGCTTTGTATGCTCGAAGAGGGCGTAAAAAAAATCATAGACAAGTTCAAACCGAACGAGATTGCGATAGAAGAACTGTTTTTCGCAAAAAACGTAACCACGGGCATAAACGTGGCGCACGCGAGAGGAGTTATTCTGCTTACCGCCGTTAAAGAATGCGGTATGATTTTCGAGTACACGCCTTTGCAGATAAAACAGGCGTTGACGGGATACGGAAGAGCGGACAAACGGCAGATTCAGGAAATGGTAAGACGGTTTTTGGGACTTAAAGACATACCTAAACCGGACGACGCGGCGGACGCGCTCGCGGTTGCCATAACTCACGCGCAAACGAACAGACTCACGGGATTGTTTAAAGTTTAAGGAGCAGAGATGATAGGATATTTACAGGGCGAAGTCATAGACGCAAAGGACGGCACGGTGTTGTTGCTCGTCGGCGGAGTGGGGTACGAAGTGGTTTGTTCCTCTTCGTGCTATGCAAGACTCAACCGCGAAAAAAGCGGTGGAATATATACGTATACGGCGGTGAGAGAAGACGGCGTGTACCTTTACGGATTCGACAACGCGCACGAAAAGAATATGTTTTTGAAACTCGTTTCCGTTTCGGGCGTGGGCCCCAAAATGGGCATAACCGTTTTGTCGGGAATGAGTCTTGAAAGTCTGGCGGTTGCAATCGCTTCCGAAGACGTTAAAACGCTTTCCAAAATAAAAGGGCTCGGCAAAAAGACGGCGGAAAGAATAATTCTCGAACTGAAAGAAAAAGTAAGTTCCGCGGATCTTCCCGAATCGGAACTTTCCGTTTCGGAACCGCGGGACGATTTTGCGGTAGACGAAAATATAGTAACCGCTCTCGTTACCTACGGGCTTTCGAGGCAGGAGAGCGTAAACCGCATAAAAAGAGCGATGGCGAACGGCGCGAAAACCACGGAAGAAATAGTATTGTTCGCTTTAAGGGGAGCGTAATATGAACGGATACGAAAACGATACGGACAGACTCGTCGTAAGTACGCAGAACTTATACGACAGCGAAGTCGAAAACGTGCTTCGGCCCAAAAATATGGAAAACTACGTCGGACAGGAAAAGGTTAAAAGCAACCTTAACGTGTTTATGCAGTCGGCGAAACTGCGTAACGAAACGCTCGACCACGTGCTTTTATACGGTCCTCCGGGGCTCGGCAAAACGACGCTTGCGCACATAATCGCCAACGAAATGGGAGGCGTGCTTAAAGTAACTTCCGGTCCCGCCATAAAATCGGCGGCGGATCTTGCGGCGATACTTACCAACCTCAACGACGGCGACGTTTTGTTTATCGACGAAATACACAGGCTCAACCATACGGTAGAAGAGATTTTGTACCCCGCTATGGAAGATTATTCTCTCGATATAATTCTGGGAAAGGGACCTTCGGCTACTTCCGTGCAGATACCTTTAAAAAAGTTCACTCTCGTCGGCGCGACGACAAGGGCGGGTATGCTCGCTTCGCCGTTAAGAGACAGATTCGGCGTAATATGTCGGCTCGAACCGTATTCTTACGACGAGTTGTCGCTGATAGTCAGAAAATCGGCGGACGTGCTTCGTATTCCCATAGACGAAACGGCTAGTTACGAGATTGCGAGAAGAAGCAGAGGAACGCCGAGAATAGCGAACAGACTTCTTAAACGAGTGAGAGATTTTTCTATGGTGCTTCGCCACGAAAGCATAACTTTGGACGACACCAAACTCGCGCTCGACAGGTTAGAGATAGATCCTTTGGGGCTGGACGCTACGGACAAGCGACTTTTAGAGGCAATGATAGACAAGTATAACGGCGGACCTTGCGGACTGGAAACGCTTTCCGCGATGGTGGGCGAAGACGTCGGCACGATAGAAGAGGTTTACGAGCCGTATCTTATGCAACTCGGGTTTATCGCAAGAACGCCGAGAGGCAGAATAGTGCTTAAAAAAGGGTACGAACACATGGGCAAAAAACCGCCCGTCAACGCGGTTTATCAATTAGGACTTTTTGAAGGACAAGACGCAGATGAAAACGAGTGATTTCGATTATTATCTTCCCGAAGAACTCATTGCGCAGACGCCCGTCGAACCGAGAGATTCGTCAAGGCTTCTCGTATACGACAGAAAGACGGAAAGTATAGACCATAAGATTTTCAGAGATATTTACGATATATTGAAACCGGGCGATTTGCTTGTAGTGAACAACACGAAAGTTTTGCCGGCAAGAATATACGGGCAAACGGAACACGGCGGAAAAGTAGAGATACTTCTTTTAAAGCGTCGTAGCATAAACGAGTGGGAAACGCTTGTAAAACCGGGCAGAAAAGCCAAAAAAGGCGCGATATGGAAAATAAGCGACGAACTTAAAGCGGAGATAATCGACGTAACCGATGCGGACGGCGGAAGAGTTGTGAGGTTTATTTACGACGGCGTGTTTGAAGATATTCTGGCGCGAGTGGGCGAAATGCCTCTTCCCCCGTACATACACGAAAAACTTAAAGACGGTTCCCGTTATCAGACGG
This sequence comes from uncultured Clostridia bacterium, assembly GCA_934271725.1. Lineage (GTDB taxonomy): Bacteria > Bacillota > Clostridia > Christensenellales > Borkfalkiaceae > CAKQSC01. The sequence goes on along the minus strand of CAKQSC010000001.1, from coordinate 48,639 downwards.
TTTACTGTAAAGTAGACGGTTCGGCGGCGGCGCCCACGGCGGGGCTTCATTTCACGCCCGAACTTATAGAAAAGTTGAAAGGAAAGGGCGTTGAATTCGCAACCGTTCTTCTGCACGTGGGACTCGGAACTTTCAGACCGGTCAAGGCGGAAGATATAACCGAGCATCGGATGCACACGGAGTTTTATAAAATAGACGAAGAGAACGCCGAAAAGATAAACAGAGCGAAAGCGGAAGGAAGAAGAGTCATAGCCGTCGGCACGACCTCGGTGAGAACGCTCGAAAGCGTTGCGGACGAAACGGGGAGAGTAAAGGCGTGTAGCGGTGATACTTCCATATTCATATATCCGGGGTACAAGTTTAAATGCATAGACGGGCTTATAACGAATTTCCATTTGCCCAAAAGCACGCTCGTAATGCTCGTGTCGGCGTTTATCGGCAGAGAACAGACTTTAAAAGTATACGAAACGGCGGTTAATGAAAAGTACAGATTTTTCTCTTTCGGAGACGCGTGTTTGTTTTTGTAAATAATAAAAGGTTATAATATAATGGACAAGTTTTGGTTTGAAACTGTAAAACAGGACAAAAGAACGGGCGCGAGAGCGGGTATACTTCACACACCGCACGGCGACGTGGAAACGCCTACGTATATGTCGGTAGGTACGCAGGGAACGGTAAAAGGGGTTTTGCCGAGAGATCTGAAAGAGGCGGGTACGGATATCGTTCTCGCAAACACATACCACTTGTATATGCGTCCCGGCGACGAACTCGTTAAAAAAGCGGGCGGACTTCACAAGTTTATGAACTGGGACAAAACCATTTTGACGGACAGCGGAGGATTTCAGGTTTTTTCCCTTGCGAAACTCAACAAAATCAACGACGAGGGGGTTTATTTCAACTCTCACGTAGACGGAAGCCTGCATTTCATAACGCCCGAAAAAGCAATGGAGATAGAACACAATCTCGGCGCGGATATTATGATGGCGTTCGATCAATGCTCGCCTTACGGCGTAACGCGCGAACAAGGTAAAGACGCTATGGAAAGAACGCTCAAATGGCTTGACAGGTGCGTAAAATCTCACGACACGGACGAGCAGGCTTTGTTCCCGATAGTGCAGGGCGCGTTTTTCAAGGATTTGAGAGTAGAAAGCCTTAAAAGGACGGCGCCTTACGCGAAATACGGCATAGGTATCGGCGGACTTTCGGTAGGCGAACCTAAACCGCTTATGTACGAAATGCTTGACGAAATGCTTCCTTACTACCCGACGAATATGCCGAGGTATCTTATGGGAGTAGGTTCCCCCGACTGCCTTGTAGAGGGCGTTTTAAGGGGAATAGATATGTTCGACTGCGTCCTTGCAACGAGAATAGCGAGAAACGGCACGGCGTTTACGTCAAAAGGCAAAGTAGTTATTCGCAACGGCGCGTATAAGGAAGATTTTTCGCCTCTCGACGAGGAGTGCGATTGCTACTGTTGCAAAAATTACAGCAAAGCGTATCTTCGTCACATGATAAACGTGGGTGAAATGACGGGCGGAATGTTGCTGTCGATACATAATATCACTTTCCTTAACAAATTGATGAAAAATATGAGAAAAGCGATATTAGAAGATAATCTGACGGAATTCGTCGAAAGTTTCTACGAAAAGTTCGGCAAATGCTAAAAAAGAGAAAAAAACACTTGCAAAAACATTTTTTTTAATATATTATAGAAATTGAAACAGAAAACTAAACCATTTTAAGGAGATTTTGAATGAAAAAGAAGTTTGTTTTATTTGCTTTGATAATCGCAATCGTTTCGGTTATCTGCTCGCTCGGAGCGGTATCCGCTTTCGCGGACGAAGGATCCGTTACGCCCCCCGCCACGTACGCTTATACCGTAACCGTATCGGGCTCGGACACTATAACCAAAGGCGCAAGCGCGACTTATACCATAACGCTTAAAAAAGGCGATAACGCCGTAAGCGGTCAATACGTAAACGACGACGGCGACGTCGTAAATTACATTTACAGGGCTACTCTTACGAAGGGTGGTAACGCCGTCGAAACGGCGGACGTATTAACGGTAAGCGGTAGCACCGTTACCGTCAACACCTCCAAACTTTCCGCCGGCGACTACGCTTTAAGCGTAACCGCTTATAAGGGAACGACGCAGGTAAGCGCGAAATCCACCGCTCTTGCGGTTACCGTAGCGAAAGCGAAGGCAAACTATACGACATGGATTTTCCTTGCGGTCGCGGCTCTTTTAATCGTAGGTATCTTCGTATATTCTTCGAGATCCAACAAGAAACGTCAGCGTCAGGCTCAAAGCGTTGCGGACAACCTTGCTCTCGGCGATAAGGTAAAGACTATCGGCGGAGTATGCGGTGTCGTAGTCGAAATCAATCACGACGAAAACACTTTCGTTCTCGAATCGGGTACGGAAGGACACAAAACTTATACCAAGTTCGATAAAGCGGCTGTTTATCAGACGGCTAAACCCAACCAGTCTTTCGAGCAGGCGGCTCAGGAAAGAGCAAACGCTCCCGTAAAAGAAAAGCACTCTCATTTCAAAAAGGACGACAAGGCGACGGAAGAAAACGTTACCGAAGAAAAGCCGACGGAAGAAACGCCCGTCGAAAACGCTCCCGCGGAAGAAACCAAACCCGAAGCGGACGATAAAGACAAAGAGTAATATAAAGTAATAAATACGCCCTCTCCCGAATAGATTAAAATCGGGGGAGGGTTTTTATGTCGCAGAAAGTTAAAAAACCCGTGGCGAAGTTTATAACGGGTTTGGGTATGGCGGTAATTTTAAGTTTGCTTTCCGTTTTACTGCTTGCGTTTATCGTTAAGAAAACGGGACTCGGCGGAAGGGCCGTCGGGCTGATTACGTCGTTCGTTAAGGTGTTTGCCGTGTTCGCGGGGTGCGTGTTCGGTTTAAGCGGTAAAAAGAAAGGACTTAAAGGCGCGCTTATGGGCGTTTCGGTAACGCTTGCGACCTATTTGTTGTTTTCGGCAATAAGCGGAGATTTTTCCGTAAACTTAAAAACGGCAATCGATTCGGCTTTGTCGGCGGTTGCCGGGTTTATAGGCGGGGCGATACTTAACGTAAAGGGCAAAGAAGAATAAACGTACGGGGAGAAAATATAAGGCAAAACGCAATTAACGGCAAGGCTACGTCGCTTTGCCGTTTTTTTCGTCGTCAAAAGACAAACGAGTGGCAAAAAGTAGAAAAAAATCAAAAAAATCGGGAAAACTTATTGACTAATATGCCCGTTTATCTTATAATAAATAAGTCTATAAGTATATATTGTCGGCGGTAAACGCGTTTACCGTCGGCGGTCGTCATACTTTCAACTTTTGGAGGCAGAGATGAAAAAGAAAAAGGTACTCTCTATTGTGCTCATTTCGGTAATAACCGTTCTGATAGCATTACTTGCTTTTATAACTTTTGCGAGTTTTCCCGTCGCCGGTTATAAAAACGGCACGTACGATTTTGTTTCGATAACGAAAAAAATCGGCGACAACAAACTTACGGCGGAGTTTTCCAAAGGCGTTTATTACGAATTGACGCTTGTCGATAAAACGGCTTACGTCGAGGAAGACACCAACGTCGACGAAATGGCTAAGGTAATAAGAAACAGACTTAACGTTCTCGGCTACGACAGCGCGATCGTAACCGCTTACAAAGACGACAGCATTTCCATTCTTGCGGACGCAAAATCAACGATAGCCAACGACATTTCCGTCGTTACCGCTTACGGCGAAGTTACTTTCAAGGATAAAGACGGCAATATAATTCTCGAACAGGAACAAATCAAAAACGCAAAGTTTTCGAGATCGGAAGGTTATTCTATAATAACCGTCAATCTCACCAAACAAGGCGAAAAACTGCTTGCGGACGCTATAAGCAAAAACAGCAGTATAGAAGTTCACATCTATATCGGCGAAACGGACATATTCGGCTCTGACATCAAGAGTTGCATAAACGAAGACGACGGTTCGGTGATAACGCTTGCGAACAACGACACAAGCGAAGAAACAGTTGCGAGATTCAAAGGTTACGCTCTCGAAATATCTACGGGCGGTCTTGCGGTCGAATATAACGTAAGCGACGCTAAAACGGTTACGCCCGTATACGGCAAAATCAACGCTACGGTAATTTCTCTCGTCGTTGCGGTTGCTGTTATTATGGTTGCGATAGCGGTTATGTACAGAGGGTTTGCGATAGCGGGCGACTTGTCCGTACTCGCTTCCGTGCTTTTGACCTTGTTCTTCATTGCGGTAATCCCCGGAATAAGCATTTCCACGGGCGGATTGCTCGGACTTATAGCCGTTGCGGTTCTTGCGGTGGAAGGCGTCGTTACGGTGCTTCACGAAGTAAGAAAAGAATACGCGAAAGGAAAGACTTTAAGGGCGTCTTACAAGCACGCTTACGGGAAAGCGACTTTCCTTATGCTCGATATTACCGTTCTTTGCGGAATAGTCGCGTTGCTTATGCTTTTCATCTGCACGGGTTCGTTAAAGAGTTTTGCAATGACGTTCGGTATCGGCGTTATAGTAACGGCTCTCGTAAACCAACTTTTGTTAAGACTTTTGGTTAAACTCGAACTTCCCCTTACCGACAGCGAAAAGTTCTTTAATCTCAAAAGAGAGGAGGGCGAAGTAAATGAATAAGATTTCCGGTTTGCAAATAGTAGAAAAAATGAAAATATGGCTTGTTGCCGTTCTCGTTCTCATAGTCGCGGGTTCCGTGGTATGGGGCGTAGCGGGGCTTAACAAGGACAGCAGTTATAAAGGCTATAAACAACTTGCGGTAAACGTTACTTCGAGTATCGCCGCGGAAGATATTAAAAAAGACACTGAAAAGTGGCTTGACGACAACGGCGTTAAAGTGGTTTCCGTAAAAGTTATCGACGAACAGTCGCTCATTTACGAAGTCAAAACCAAAATGACCGAAGATGAAGTCAAGGAAGGACTTAAAACGGCTCTCGGTTCTTATGAGAAATATCTCGACAAAGACATTCCCGTAAACTTTACGGAAGCGAAAGGCTTGGCAAACAACACCTCGGCGTTATGGGCGTTGCTCGCTATCGGCGTGTCTTTGGTAGTTTTGTTCGTATACGCGTTGATAAGATATAAATGGAGAAGAGCGTTGACTCTCGTCGCGTCTATTCTTCTTTCGGTATATCTCACTATATGTTTGACGGCGATATTCCGCATTCCCGTGGGAGTCAACTATATCTCGGCGATAGCATTTGCTTTCGTGTTCTCGGGAATAGTTTCGCTGTATTACGTAAACAAAGTAAAAGCGTTGGTAAGAAGCGCGGATTATAAGGGCGCGAAGAGAATAGTCATAGCGAACTCGGCTGTTTCCGCCACGTTGCTTAAAACGGTTATTCTTGCGGTTGCTACGATAATAATTCTCGTCGCGGGGGTTATCTTCTCGGCAACGCCCGTCAGGTACGTTCTTCTTTCGGCGATTGTCGGCGTCGTGGTTTCGACGGCTGTCGTGTTGACCGTTACGCCTACGTTATACGCTTATCTCGGCAAAGGCGGAGTAAACGCGGTAAACAATTATACGCCGAAGGTAATCGCGGGAAGCGAATCTTCAAATTAACGGTATAGTTTTTAAGACTTTAAAAAAGCGGGTTTGAAACAGCCCGCTTTATTTGTAATTAAAAGGCGAGTATAAATATGAAAAAGATAAATATTGCGTGTCAACCGAATAAAAACGACCTTGAAAACATTTCGAGGTTGGCTTTGTCGTGCGATATTTCGCCCGTACTTGCCGAAATACTTTATTTCAGGGGGTATACGGACGAGAAAAAATTGAAATCCTTTTTAAACCCCTGTGAACAGGACTTTAATTCGCCTTTCGATCTGGCGGATATGCAAGCCGTCGTCGAAAGAATAAAACAAGCGAAAGAAAAGGGCGAAACCGTTATGATTTACGGCGATTACGACGCGGACGGCATAAGCGCGACGACCGTTTTATACAAAAGTCTGACGGGGTTCGGCATAACGGTGGAATACGTCGTTCCCGAGCGTGAGGACGGTTACGGGTTATCTCTTTCCGTTCTCGAAAGGGCGGTAGACGAATGGACGGAAAAGGGGTTTTCTTATCCCGACCTTTTAATAACGGTGGACTGCGGAATAGGCGACAGAGAAGTTATAGAAGAAATTAAAAATCTCGGCATAGACGTTATAGTTACCGACCACCACGAGATACCCGAGATTCTTCCCGATACGCTTGTTATCAACCCCAAAAGAAAAGATCAGAAATATCCTTTTTCGGGGCTTTGCGGTTGCGCGGTGGCGTATAAAGTCGCTTATGCTCTGACGGGTAAAAAGGCGGACGAATATCTCGATCTTGTCGCTCTCGCGACCGTTGCGGACAGTATGCCACTTACGGACGAAAACAGGGCGATAGTATATTTCGGGCTGAAAATATTCAATTCGGACAAAATAAGACCTCAATATAAAAAATTGCTCGGGGCGAGCGCGCAAAGGACGGTTACTTCGTCGAATCTCGCTTATTTAATCGCGCCCAAAATAAACGCGTCGGGCAGAATGGGCAACGCGAACGCGGGATTGCGTTATTTTATGACGGAAGACGGCTCGGAGATGACGGATCTCGCCGTGCTTTTGACAAACTATAATACGGAAAGGCAAGGCGAATGTGAAAAAATGTATTCCCTTGCCAAAGAGCAGTTAAAAAGAACGGGCGCATACGGCGGTGCGATAGTCGTTGCGGACAAATCGTGGAAAACGGGTTTCGCGGGCATAGTTTCGGCAAAACTCACGGAAGAGTTTTCAAGACCTTCGATAGTTTTCGCGGGTTCGGGCGACGGTATTTTTAAAGGTTCGTGCAGATCGTGCGACGGCATAAATATATTCGGGGCTCTCGGGAAATGTAAAGAATTCGTCATCGATTACGGCGGACACGCGCAAGCCGCGGGCGTAAGCGTAACGGAAGAAAATTACGAAAAGTTTAAAGAGGCTTTTTCAAAGGTAATAGAAGAAGAAAGCGGAGAAAGCCTTTCGGAAAACGCGGTTTACTGCGATATGGAAACAGACGAACCTATCGACGCAAAACTCGCGAAAGAACTCGAAAGAATAGAGCCTTGCGGTGCGGACAACAGAAAACCCGTTATCGTAACGACGGGCGTATGCGAGGGAATATCTCCCTTTAAAAACGGTTCACCGCACGTGGTTTTCAAAACGAAAACGTGCGATATGTTATGGTTTAACGCTATATCCGACGTAAAAACGCTTAACTACCCCGGCGAAAAGAAAATAATTTTCGAGCCGACGTATTCCGTTTTCGGCGGGAAAGAGTACGTTAAAGGAATAGTAAAAGAAGTTATTCCGTGCGAACTCGGTATAGACGATTTAAATACGGCTTGCGAATTCGGTTCCGTTTCAACGCTTATAAACGGAGACGTTTTCGGGTATAGAAACAAGGAAAGATTAAACGACTTAACGGAACTTGCCGTAAAAAGATACGGCGTTGCGTTTATTGCGTACGACCAAAGCGTTTTAAAAGAGTATCCCGAACTTAAAGGGCTTGAAAGAGACGTTTTCGCCCCGCCGTCGAAAAATCTTAAAACGGCGGTTATACTCGCCCCGTACGATTCGGCGGTGCTCGAAGATTACGAAACGTTTGTGTTTCTTGACAGACCTTACGGCGACTACCCCGTTCCGTACGGCAAAAAGGTGTATTTGGGCAAGACGTTCAACGCCGAAAAATATCTCGACGGAGCGGATTTTTCGAGAGAAAATATGGCAAAGATTTACGGCAAGATAAAAAGCCTTGCGGGAAAGACCGTTTCGGACGCTTACGGCGCGTACGTTTTAAGCGGTAAAGAAGGCAGTATAGCCGAGTTTACGGTGGGTTACGAAACCTTTGCGGAGTTAAAGTTTTTCTATACGGAAGGCGGAGTTTTGAGAATAAACGGTAAAGCGAGAGCGCAACTCGACGATTCGGAGTTTTACGGTTTTGCGAAAAAGGTGGCAAGATGACGGACGTATACGACAGATTAGGCGAAATATATACGGGTTCTCAACTTACTTTGGTTGAGAAGGCTTACGATTTTGCCAAAAACGCTCACGAGGGGCAGAAAAGGGCTTCGGGAGAACCCTATTTCATTCACCCGTGCGCGGTGGCGAATATTTTAATGGATTTGGGACTCGACGCGCCGACCGTCGCGGCGGCGTTTCTGCACGACGTGATAGAGGACACCGCCGTCAGCGAGGGAGATATAGCGAACGCTTTCGGCAGTGAAGTCCTTGAACTCGTTCAGGGGGTAACCAAACTCGAAAAAATAGAGTTCCATTCGCTGGAAGAAGAACAGGCGGAAAACTTCCGTAAAATATTCGTCGCGATGGCGAAAGACATAAGGGTTATAATAATAAAACTTGCGGACAGACTGCACAATATGCGTTCGCTCAACTTTTTGTCGGCGGAGCGTCAGCAAAGAATGGCGAGGGAAACGCTCGATATTTACGCGCCCATTGCAGGCAGGCTCGGCATTTCGCAAATCAAGTGCGAACTCGAAGATTTGTCGCTTAAATATCTCGATCCCGAAGCGTACGAATATTTAAGCACGCACATCAACGAAAAGTTGAAAGAAAGAAACGAGTTCGTCGACGAGGTCGTGAAAGAACTCAAAGACATTTTAAAAGAAAGCAATATAGAGGGCGAAGTGTTCGGCAGGCCCAAACACTTTTACAGCATCTATAAAAAGATGAAAAATCAGAACAAAACGCTCGATCAGATATACGACCTTACCGCGGTAAGAGTAATCGTTAAAACGGTTGACGAGTGTTACGAAGTGTTCGGAAAGATTCACCATTTGTGGAAGCCTATCCCCGGAAGAATAAAAGATTATATAGCGACGCCGAAGCCCAACGGTTATCAGAGTCTGCACACGACGGTAGTAACTAATTTCGGCAAGATATTCGAGATACAGATTCGTACCGCTGATATGAACGTGGCGGCGGAATACGGTATAGCGGCGCACTGGAAATACAAAGAAAACAAAGCGGACGAAAACGATTTCGATAAACGCCTTTCCTGGATAAGGGAAGTCGTCGAATGGCAGGGAAGTTTTCAGGACAGCAAAGAGTTTCTCGATACTTTAAAGGGCGATTTATACAGTAGCGAAGTTCTGGTTTTCACGCCCAAAGGGGACGTTATAAGTTTGCCGAAAGGCGCGACGCCTCTCGATTTCGCTTACGCCATACATTCGGCGGTGGGAAACAAATGCACGGGCGCGAAAGTAAACGGCAAAATAGTACCGCTCGGTTCTACCCTGTCCGTCGGCGACGTGGTGGAGGCTATAACTTCCCCCAACAGCAAAGGTCCGTCGTGGGATTGGCTTAAAATAGTTAAAAGTTCGGGCGCGAAAGCAAAAATAAAGCAATATTTCAAGCACGAAATGAAAGCCGAAAACGTAAAGACGGGCAAGAGTATGCTTGAAAACGAAGCCAAAAAGAAAGGGTACGTTTTAAGCGAACTGTTAACGGACACGGCGTTTGAAAGACTGTCTAACAGAATGAGTTTCGCAAGTATCGACGAAATGTACGCTTCCGTAGGCTACGGGGCGGTTACGACAAATCAGGTTCTCGTAAAACTCATAGATTATTATTTAAAGGCAATGCCCAAACAGACGGAACACCGTTTCTCCATGTCGCAGGTTGCCAACAACGGCATTGTGGTTAAAGGACTTTCGGGAGACGTTCTCGTAAGATTCGCGGGGTGTTGCAATCCCGTTCCCGGAGATAAAATCACGGGGTTCGTTTCGCGCGGAAGAGGAATTACCGTTCACAGGGCGGATTGTCCGAATATGAAAGGCGTGGATCCGGCAAGGCTTATAGAAGTAGAGTGGGCTAATCAGGCGGACAAGAGTTCGTACACGGCGGGAATCAAGGTGATAGGCGACAGTCAGGCTACGATTCTTACTACCGTTACGGCTAAAACCATTCAGATGAAAATGGAAATAACTTCCGTAAACGGCAGAATAGACGCCAAAACAAAGCAAGCGGTCGTCGATATAAACATAAGACTTACAAGCAAAGACGATTTGGACGATCTGATAAACGCAATAAGAAAAGAACCTAAAATAACCGACGTGTTCAGGACGACTACGTAAAATGAAGATATACAGAATAGAGCAAAAAAGCGATTATTTCGCAAGCAACGTTTTCGTCGTGGAAAATAACGGCGAGGGCGTTCTTATAGACGCGGGAATAAATTACGACGAAATTAAAGAGTTTGCGGACGAAAAGGGTATAACTTTAAGGTATTGTTTGCTTACGCACGGGCATTTCGACCATACGAGAGCGTGCCGGGAATTGCAAAAAAACGGAGTTAAAATATGTTGCCTCAAAGAGGAAGAAGACCTTGTGAACGACGATAAGGGCAACGCTTCTTACCTTTTCGAGGGGGAAGTTTTTCACCCCTTTAAAATAGACGAAACGTTTACGGACGGAGAGGTTATAAACCTCATAGGGCTTAATTTCAAAGTGTTAAAGACAAGCGGACATACGAAAGGTTCGTGTTGTTATTTCGTAGAGAACGCATGTTTTTCGGGCGATACGCTGTTTGACGGCGGTTACGGCAGGTGCGATTTGCCTACGGGCAACTACGGCGAAATGATGCAAAGTTTAAGAAAACTGTTGAGGTCGGAAAAAGAATACGTCGTGTATACGGGGCACGGAGAAAATACCGTTATAGGCAAAAAGAATGTTTGAAACGAATCTGACGGAAGCGGAAAGCGGTCTTAAAGAAGTAATAAATCTTTTCGACGGCGCAGATAAACTGAATATAAAACACGTTTGCAAGGCTACGGAAAACAAGTTCGTCAACACCGTCGTGATAAACGGTGAAGCGAAATGCTACGGCAACCTTGCGAAATACGATAATCCGACGGAAGAGAAAAGACTTAAACTGAGGTATGCGAAACTCTCTTTGTATAAGGCGATTTCTTCCGTTACGGGCGAAAGTATGCCGTGGGGCGCGCTTACGGGAATAAGACCTACCAAACTCGCTTATATGCAAATCGAAGAAACGGGCGAGTTCGAGGAGTTCTTTACGGACGTTATGAAAGTAAGCGAAGAAAAAACGACGCTTATAAAGGACGTTTTACAAACGCAGAAAGGCGTTTACGATAAGAACGGCGACGATACGGAACTGTTTATATCCGTACCTTTTTGCCCGACGAGATGCGAATACTGTTCCTTCATTTCCGTGGAAGTCGACAAAATAAAGGATATTCTTCCCCGCTATACGGATGCTCTCGTAAAAGAACTTTACGCGTCGAAGCCGTATATCAAAAATCTTAAAAGCGTGTATATCGGCGGAGGAACGCCCGTGTCGATAGGTATGGAAAACCTCGAAAAAATACTTAAAGCGGTAAAGGACGTTATCGGCGACGAAAAGGTGGAATATACCGTGGAGGCGGGAAGGCCCGACGCCGTTACGCGGGAGAACCTTTCGCTTTTAAAAAAGTACGGCGTAACGAGAATATGCGTCAATCCGCAGACTTTCAACGATAAAACGCTTGAATTCATAGGAAGAAAACACACCGCGCAAGAGGTTATCGATAAATACGAACTCGCAAAAGGGACGTTCGATATAAATATGGATCTGATAGCCGGACTTACGGGCGAGAGTTTCGACGATTTTAAATATTCGCTCGACAAAGCGATAAGTTTAAGCCCGGAGAATATAACCGTGCACACTCTCGCGCTTAAAGCGGGCTCTAAACTTAAAGAAACCACCGAACGGCTTGCGGACGGCGACATAGCGGAAATGGTGGATTACGCCCACAAAACGCTTAAAGAAAACGGGTATAAACCGTATTATCTGTATCGTCAGAAATATATGAAAGGCAACCTTGAAAACACGGGGTATTGCAAGCCGGGCAAGGCTTGCGTGTATAACGTGGCGGTTATGGAAGAAACTTCCGACAACGTCGCGGTCGGGGCGAACGCCATATCGAAAAGGGTGTTTACGCAGGAAAAAAAGATAGAAAGATACGCAAATCCCAAAGACACGGCGACTTATATCGCGAAAATAGATAAGATTATAGAAGATAAGTCGGAACTTTTCGGGTAAAACAGTTTACAAACGAAAATATTTTTGTTATAATTAAAGGGCTTTGATACCTTAGCAAAGTTTACCGAATACTCGACGGTATACATTGCGAAAGGCGAATTACACCATATAGGAGGATAAAATTATGGATAAAGCAAGAAAACAGGAAATTATCGAAAAATTCGGCAGACACCCCGGCGATACGGGTTGCGCGGAAGTGCAAATCGCTCTTTTGACGGAAAGAATCAACCACTTGACGGAACATCTTAAAGCGAACAAGAACGACAACCACAGCAGACGCGGACTTATGATGATGGTCGGCGACAGAAAGCATTTGCTCGCTTATCTGAAAGAAGTCGATATCGAGCGTTACAGAGCCGTTGTCGCTGCTTTGAATCTGAGAAAATAATAACGGTTTTTTTAAGGCGACAATTTAACGGCTGTCGCCTTATTTTTTTGATAAGGGTTAAAATCGGTTGCAAAAGGGTTCCGTTTAACGGCGGTCGTTTGTAACGGACGGAATAAAAAGATAATAACTCTTACGGTAGGTTGCCGTAAGTAACTAATAGAACAAAGAGAGAAATAGGAGAAAAGAAAAATGACAGACACTTACAGAGAGTTTAAGACCGTCATCGGCGGAAGAGAAGTCGTTATCGAAACGGGCAAATACTGCGGACAAACGAACGGATCCTGCGTCGTAAGATGCGGCGAAACGGCGGTTATGGTAAACGTTACCATGGGCGCGGAACCCCGTCCGGGAATGGACTACTTCCCGCTCGGCGTAGACTACGAAGAAAAAATGTACGCAATCGGCAAAATACCCGGCGGGTTTAAAAAGAGAGAAGGTAGAGCGAGCGACAAGGCGATTTTAACGTCAAGACTTATCGACAGACCGCTCCGTCCCCTTTTCCCGAAAGGACTTTTCAACGACGTATCCGTTATCGCGACGGCTTTGTCGGTTGATCCCGACGTCGCTCCCGAACCGCTTGCAATGTTAGGCAGTTCAATCGCGCTTTCCATTTCGGACATACCCTTTGCGGGGCCTACGGGAAGCGTAGTAGTAGCGATTGTCGACGGCGAATACGTTATCAACCCCGACCTTAAACAAAAAGAAAAAAGCACGCTTGCGCTTAACCTCGCCGGCACGAAAGACGCAATAATGATGGTTGAAGCGGGCGCGAAAGAAATAAGCGACGACGAAATGGTCGGTGCAATTTTGTTCGGACACGAAGAAATCAAAAAACAATGCGCTTTTCAGGAAGAGATAGTCAAAGCGATAGGCAAGCCCAAAAAGGAAATGGCTCTCTATCACGTTCCCGAAGAAATCGACAAAGCGGTAAGAGACTATGCGGGAGCAATGCTTGACGACGCGCTTGAAAACTACGACAGACACGACCGTCAGGTTGCGGAAGATAAAGTTACGGAAGACACGCTCAACCATTTTGCGGATATATATCCCGATATGGAAAGAGAAATCAAAGACGCATTATATTACCTTACGAAAGAAAAGGTAAGAGCAAAAATCACGAAAGACGGTATTCGTCCGGACGGAAGAAAACTTACGGAAATAAGACCTATATGGTGCGAACACGGGGTACTTCCGAGAGTTCACGGCACGGGCGTTTTCACGAGAGGACAAACGCAGGTATTGACGACCTGTACTCTCGGCACTATGGACGAAGCGCAAAGACTCGAAGGACTCGACAACGAGGACGAAAAGAGATATATGCATCAATATAACATGCCCGGTTACGCTTCCGGCGAGGCAAGACCTCTTAAAAGCCCCGGACGCAGAGAGATAGGACACGGCGCGCTTGCGGAACGCGCTCTCGAACCGGTTATTCCGAGCATAGAAGAGTTCCCGTACGCGATAAGAGTGGTAAGCGAAGTGTTGAGTTCCAACGGTTCGACTTCTCAGGCGAGCGTTTGCGGTTCCACCCTTGCTCTTATGGACGCGGGCGTTCCCATCACTCGTCCCGTTGCGGGCATCGCTATGGGACTTATCAAGGACGTCGAAAGCGGAAAAGTTTCCGTTCTTACGGACATTCAGGGGCTTGAAGATTTCTTCGGCGATATGGACTTTAAGGTAGCGGGTACCGAAAAGGGCATCACGGCTATACAGATGGACATAAAGATTAAAGGTATAGACGAGGCTATTTTGCGTCAGGCAATCGCTCAGGCGAACGTAGGCAGACAACAGATTTTAAAGAAGATGCTTGCCTGCATACCCGAACCCAACAAGGAATTGTCCAAATATGCTCCCAGAATTATCAGTTTTATGATTAACCCCGACAAGATAAGAGAAGTTATCGGCAGCGGCGGAAAAGTCATCAACAAGATAATCGAAGAAACGGGCGCGAAGATTAACATCGAAGACGACGGAATGGTATCGATAGCGTCTGTCGGCTCGGTAGACGCAGCCGAAAGAGCGAAAGCGATTGTTCTTTCCATTGCGAAAGATCCCGAAGTCGGCGATATGTTCATAAGCGAAGTAGTAAGAATACTGCCCAAGGTAGGCGCGTTCTGCGAACTCGCTCCCGGAAAAGACGGTATGATTCACATTTCCAAGATGAGCGAAAAGAGAATCAACAGCGTAGACGAAGTGTTGAGCATAGGCGATAAGGTAAAAGTTGAAATAATCAAGATAGGCGAAAAGGGAATAGACCTTAAACTTCTTGAAAAGTTGAACTGATAAAAACTAAATAAAATATTTTACAAAGGATGCGGTTTTTTTCGGCATCCTTTTTTTATTGTCAATATTACGCGACAAAGTAAATATAATGTATAGTCGGGTAACGCAATAGACAGGTTTACAAGGCAAACGGTGTAAAAACGACCACCCCCCCTTTTTTTGTAAAAAAATCGTAGAAATTCGGCTGTTAAGTAAAAAAAATGTAAAAAACACTTGATTTTTGATAAGGGGGGGGGGTATAATGGTAAAAAAGATGCAAGTTTGATGAAATATGATGTAAAAGGAGAAATATGATGCAGAAAAAGAAAAGACGGGGGTTTACTCTCGTCGAACTTGCAATCGTAATCGCGGTCATCGCGGTGCTTGCCGCTATTCTGGTTCCGACGCTTACTAACGTCATAAAGAAAGCGAATATTCAGAAAGGCACGACTACGGCTTTAAGGATTTCCACCGTACTCGGCACGGAAGCGGCATTCAACGACAGAACGTATTACGAAGACTACGAACTCGAAGATATGGCGGAGTCGGCAGGATACAGCTTAAAAAGCCCTGCCAAAGGGTATTCTTACTGGTACAACAGAGCGGAAAACAGAGTATACTTTAAAAAGACGGACGACGTTCTTAAAAATAACGGTACTCTGTCGGACGGCGCAACCGCAAGCGCGGGTATCGTCGTTGCGTATGCCGACGAAGCGGAAGATAATTCCGACACGTTGGAACCGAGAGCGTTTTTCGCTAATAAAAACATTCGTTATATAGAAAAAGGCAAAAACTCTTTGACGCAGGTTATCGACGCGATAGAATCGGGTACGGTAGACGTTATAAAATCGAGAATAGAATCGATAAGTACGGACGGCAAGGTAGTCGCGGCGGCGAAAAACCATTTCGCAAAGTTTTCGGTAGAAAATTGCGCATACATAACCAACGACGGTTGGAAAGGCAAAACGGACGGCGAGGCTTACGTATACGTCGTTCCCGGTCTTACGGGTGTTCCGTCAAGAACATCGGGAAGCACGCTTAAAGCGAAAAACGAAATAGTAATTCCCGCTACGGTTATAGCGTGTAACGAAGATTCTTTCCACGGCGTGGTTTCGTCAAAAACGACCGATTCGGGTGCAAACGAATCTGTCAAAGTCGTTGCTACGAGCATTGCGTTTCTTGATTTTTGCAACACGAACAAAGCGTCTTTGACGAATATAGACGTTGTCAATAAGGTAAGCAAAGGCAACACGAGTTGTCAACCTTTCCCGACGGGTGCGTATACCGTTATTTACGGATATCAGAAAATGGGATTCGAGTACGGCACCATGGCGGACGGCAAGGGCATATCATATACGGCGGACGGTATAACCAACGGCGCGGACGGAATAATCGAAACGGAAGTTTTGCTTGACGGTAAAGGTTACTATAACGGTAAAGGTCAGACGATTACGGGAATAGGAAGAGAGTTTCTTGTTCCGACCATTCAACTTAACGCGGACGCTTTCGTAAACAAGGTGGCGAGCGCGACCATTCGTTCCGAACTTATCGGCAACGGTATGAAGTTTACAATGGTAGTAGTCGACAAAAAGTTGAACACTTACAAATTGTCCGACGTTACCATAATGACGGATCTTAAAACGGTTACGACAGACAAAACGGCAAGAACGTTGTCCGTCGATTTGCCCGATTACGGTATTGCGAATACGGGAACGAAAATAAATTGGGCGGGAAAGGAATACGACGTGAACGTCGGAAACGAATTCTCGTACG
The DNA here is from genome assembly GCA_934271725.1 of uncultured Clostridia bacterium. GTDB lineage: Bacteria > Bacillota > Clostridia > Christensenellales > Borkfalkiaceae > CAKQSC01. The sequence goes on along the minus strand of CAKQSC010000001.1, from coordinate 32,110 downwards.
AAATCACGTATATCACGGGTAAGTTCAAAAGCAGTCAGGTAGGCGGTTCGGAAGGAACGGCGGCAGACTTCGTCGCATCCGGCGAAGAAGCGAAAACTATTAAAGACGGCGAACAATACGAAGTAACGGACGAAAACCCCGTTATAAAGGTTGTAGGCGTTAAAATATATATGAATCTTAAAGACGGTGAAAACATAATTAAAAAGGAAATATATCGTTCTAATCAATTAAACATTTTCCCGACAAACAAAACGGTATAAGAACAGTAAAATATTTTAAAGGAGAAATAAACAATGAAAAGAAAAGTAGGCTTTATAGCGTTAATTTTAACGCTTGCGATTGCGGTTTGCGGTTTTGTAGGTTGTTCGTTATTCGATACAACGGACAGTTTGAGAATATCGCGTTACCCGAGAATAGTATATCACGTTAACGAGGACTTAACGGGTGAAACGTTTATGAAAGTCGTTCTTACGAAAGACGGCAAGGCAACACCGCTTGAACTTACGTTTAAGGACGCTAGCACTTTGGTAGGCGAAGCGGACGGCACTACGTACGAATTTGACGTAGCGAACTTCGACCTTTCTTCCGAATCAAACGAAGCAAGAAGAACGGCAACCATAAGTTACGACACCGTTTACGCGACCTTCCAGTACGAAGTAGTAGGCGTTAAGACTTTTGTTATCAAAAACGCTACGGATTTGAACAATTTCAGAGATAACGTAAACGCGGGCGTTGCGGAATACATTTCGCCCAACACCGTCGTAAGACTCGATGAGGACATCGATTTGACGGGTACGACGTGGATTCCTATTTCCAACACTTATCGTAAAGCGGAAAACAAAGATTTGTGGTTCAAGGGTGAGTTCGACGGAAACGGACATACGATTAAAGGCTTGACCAACAAAGGTTTGGTTTACTCCAACGTTACGGACAGTACGGGTACCAACACGACTACCGTTAAAGGTACTATGGAAATCAACTACGGTTTGTTCGGTTGCGTATACGGCGCGAACATTCACGACATAAAACTTGTTGTAGATATCGAAGATTCGAGAATAGCGGTAAAGAACAATAACAACGAAGACATCGTTATCGTAGGCGACGCGGTAGGCGCGGTTGCGGGCTATTCTTGGGGTAATTCTACGTTCAAAAACATTACCGTTACCGGTTCCGTTGCGGGCTACGACGACGTAGGCGGTGTAGTAGGTATGGCGAGAGGCAATGCGGATAAGACGAGCGGTGATACCGTTTCTTTCGTAAACTGCGATGTAAATGCGAACGTTTCGGCATACAGACGTTCCGCGGGTATCGTTGGTCAGACGGGACAAATCGCAAACGTAACTCTTACGACTTGTAAGGTTGCGGGAACGATTACCGGCGCGAGATATAACGACGACGAATTGTTCACCGACGCTACCATAAGCAAACCCTTTACGGCTACCGTTAAAGTTCCTTACGTGAAGAACGCTTATTATCTTACGGCGGGACTTGCGACGATGACGCAGGCAATCAACGTACCCGTTATTTCGGGCGACTGCGCGGTTACCGCAACGATTAACGTAAATCAGGGTAACTCTTATACGTACGTTCTCGTAAACAACAACACGAGATACAATGCAAGCGGTCTTGTTAAATAACTAAATAAAAACGAAACGGCGGGGAAAGTTTTTCCGCCGTTTTTTGTACTTTGAATATTCATAAAAATCCCCGTAACCGCATTAGATATACGGGGGTTTTTCTTATGAAAAAGCAAAATAGAAAAAGTGTGTTGACTTTTTTGGTCAATACCGCTATAATCTTAATTATAGCGTGCGTCGGTTTCGTAGGGTTTTACGGCGGGAAGGCAATTTCGATTACGGGCGACGAATATTCCGCCATATATAACGGCGACAGGTCGTCGGACAAGGTTGCTTTAATGTTCAACGTTTACGAGCGCACGGACAACGTTAAAAAAATTATGGAAATACTTAAAAGCCGAAACGCAACCGCTACTTTTTTCGTAGGGGGTTGCTGGGCGGACGACAATACGGAAACGCTTAACGAAATGGTAAACGGCGGTTTTGAAATCGCAAATCACGGGTATTTTCACAAAGACCATAAAAAATTAAACCTTGAAAAAAACAAAGAAGAGATACTTTTAACCGAAAAGATCGTAGAGGCTTTGTGCGGTTATAAAACGCGGTTGTTCGCACCGCCGTCGGGAAGTTTCAACGTAACTACCTTAAAAGCCTCGGCAGAACTCGGCTATAAGGTTATTATGTGGAGCAAAGACACCATCGACTGGCGCGACTCCGACGAGAAACTTATAATAAAACGCGCGACAAACGGCGTGGGCGGGGGCGATTTGATTTTAATGCACCCCAAAGACGTAACCGTTGCCGTTCTCGGTCGCATACTCGACGTATTGTCGCAATCGGGTTTAAAACCCTCAACGGTTACGCAAACTATATCGTAGCATAAAAACGTACGGTCGGCGCAACGTTTACAGGAAATAAAGGAAAAGACGAATGATTATTTACAAACAATACGACAGCGGATTACAACTTATCGTAAAGAAAATGAACGGGCTTATGTCCGTATCGGCGGGCGTTTTCGTAAAGTGCGGAAGCGCGAACGAAAACGCGGAGGAAAACGGCATTTCGCATTTTATAGAGCATACTACCTTTAAAGGCACCAAAACCCGTACGGCGTTCGATATAAGCGACGAGATAGACAGACTCGGCGCGCAGATAAACGCTTATACAAGCAAAGAAACGACTTGTTATTACGTCAAATCGACAAGCGAACATTTTAATTCCGCATTAAACGTGCTGTCGGACATTTTCTTCAACTCGGAATACGCCGAAGAAGAACTCGACAAAGAACGCGACGTGATTTTGCAGGAAATCGCTATGACCAACGATTCGCCCGAAGACCTTACGCTTGACAAATTAAGCGAGAGTTATTACGGCAATTCGGGTTACGGGGCGCAGATACTCGGCACGGAAGAAAACGTTAAACGGTTTAACCGCGACGATATTAAAAAATATATGGACAAGTATTACGTTCCTAAAAACGTCGTTATTTCGGTTGCGGGGAACGTAGACCTCGACAATATCGAAAAGACGGTGAAAGAACTGTTCGAGGACAGATTTACCCGTTTCGGCGCGGAAAATCTTTATATACCGGACGGAGAAAGCAAAAAAGGAAACATAAACATAGTAAAAGACGTGGAACAGTCGCAAGTGGCTATCGCTATGCCGACTTGCAATATATCTTCCCCGAGAGTCAACGCGGTAAACATTATAACGGCGGTGTTCGGCGGAGGTATGAGTAGCAGGCTTTATCAGACGGTAAGGGAAAATCTCGGGCTTGCGTATTCCGTTTATTCCTATGCGTCTTTATATATGAAAGCGGGAACGCTTTGCGTTTACGCCGGGGTGAGCAACGCCAAACGCGACGTCGCGTTTAACGCCATTACGGACGAAATAAAAAAGATAAGAGATAACGGGCTTACGGAAAAAGAGTTTTTAAGCGGTAAAGAACAGGTTAAATCTTCCCTTATAATGTCGCAGGAATCGACTTCCACGCAAATGCAACTTTACGGGCTTAATCTGTTAAGAAAAGGGGACGTTTTCAACCTCGAACGCAAGATAATAGACATAAACGAACTCGACCTTTACGACGTGAACAGAGTCGTCAAAAGCAACTTCGATTTGGAAAAAGCGTCCGTCGTGAGCGTCGGCAAAAACAAAAAAGAACTTAAAATACAATGAGCAAAAAGGTAAAGATAGGAAATCTGTATATCGGCGGAGGGGAAAAACCGCTTATTCAGTCTATGACGACTTTCGCCCCCAAAGATACGGAAAACTGCATAAATCAGATAAAGCGTTTAGAGGACGCGGGGTGCGAAATAGTTCGGTTTTGCGTTGCCGACGAAGCCGACGCGTCGTCGATAAAAAAAATCAAAGACGCTACTAAAATACCTCTCGTCGCGGACGTGCATTTCGATTATCGGTTAGGCATACTCGCCGTAGAGAACGGTGCGGACAAACTGCGCATAAATCCCGGCAACATAGGGGGAGAAAAAGAGATAACCGCCGTTGCGGATTGCCTTAAAGCGCATAAAATACCCGTAAGAGTAGGGGCTAATTCGGGCAGTATAGAAAAGGAATTGCTGAAAAAATACGGCGTTTCCGTCGAGTCGCTTGTACGGAGCGCGATGAACAACGTAAAGACGCTCGAAAAACACGGCGTGTACGATATAGTCGTGTCGGTAAAGGCTTCCGACGTAAGACTTATGACGGAAAGTTACAGGGCGTTGAGCAAGGTTTGCGATTATCCGTTACATATCGGCGTTACGGAAGCCGGCGGGGGCGAACTCGGCAAAATCAAAAACGCGGTCGGCATAGGCGCGCTTCTTCTCGACGGAATAGGCGACACGTTAAGGGTTTCCTTGTCGGAGGATCCCGTAGAAGAAGTGGCGGTAGCCAAAAATATTTTGCGAAGCGTAGGTATAGACAAAAACTTCGTAAACGTTATTTCCTGCCCCACTTGCGGAAGATGCAACTGGGATTGTATGGCGTTTGCGAAAAAAGTTTGCGAGAAAACGAAAAAGGAGAACAAACCGCTTAACGTAGCGGTTATGGGTTGCGTAGTCAACGGCGTGGGCGAGGGCAAGTCCGCGGATATAGGCATCGCCGGGGGAAAGGACAAAGCGGTTATTTTCAAAAAAGGCGAAGCGTATGCGGAGTGCTCTTTCGAGGACGCGGAAGAAATCTTTTTCGGGGAGATTGAAAAATGCTTAAAATGGAAGAAATGAAAGCGTTTGCGCAGAACGTACGGGCGACGGATCCGCGCGTCGCGAGGGCAAGACTGCAAAACGTGGTGATAAAACGTACGGAAAAATCCGTTACGTTCAGGTTCATATGCGACAAGCCCGTTCCCGACGACGTTGTGGAAAAAATACGCGAAAAGTGCGATAAAATAACCCCCGAGTGTTTTGTATCCGTCGGTGTGGATATTATAAAGGTGGTAGCCGACAAGGAAAGCGTCGAAAAGGCGATTACGGATTTTTTGAAACGCGAATACACGTCCATAGGTTATCTTATGGAGAAAGGAGACGTAACGGCGACTTTTCACGACGGAATGGTAGGATACTCTTTAAAGGTATTAAAGGACAATTTAAAGTACATAGAAAGCAACGGCATACTCGATAAAGTAACGGCGTATCTTCAAACGCAATTCTGCGACAATTTCGTCGGCTCGTGCGAACTTAAAGAGGGGGAAATAGACGTTTCCGTTCTCGAAACAAAACCCGTTACGCAAACGGAAAAAATCGAAAGACGGTGCATAAGGGTTCAAAACGTCGTTCCGATGGACGAAACGAAAAACCCGACGGATATAGCGACGTATATAGAAGACGCAAGTCTTGCCGGTTCCTTTACGCTGTGCGGAAAGATAACGCGAATTATCGAAAGACAAACCAAAACGGGCAAGCCGTTCTTTATAATAGATTTTACGGATAAAACGGGTTACGCCACGGGGATGTACTTTTCAAAGCCGAACACGCTCGAACGGGTAAAGGGGCTTGTTGTGGGCGACGCGATAATAGCGAGTTGCACGCAGGATTATTACAACGACAAGTTAAGTCTTAAACTCGACAAAATAAACCGTTGCGTATTCCCCGAAGATTTCGTTCCGCAAAGAAAAGCGAAAAAGAGAGCGCCCGAAACTTATACGGTGGCGTTCCCGTTCAAAGACGAAACTGTGGAAGAAATAGATATGCTTACCGAAAAAGAACCGTTGCCCGACTGTCTGGTGAGCAACGAATTCGTCGTCGTCGACCTCGAAACGAGCGGACTCGAAGTCGGTTCGGATAAGATTACGGAAATCGGCGCGGTAAGGATTCATAAAGGGGAGATAACGGAACTGTTTCAGGTGCTTATCGATCCGAAAATGAAACTGTCGGCAAAGAATATCGAACTTACGGGCATAACGCAGGAAATGGTCGACGGACAACCTACGTTCGATAAAGTTATAGGCGATTTTTATAAGTTTGCCGAAAACGCCATACTCGTAGGACATAACATACTCGGGTTCGATATGAAAATGCTCGAATCTCAATCTTCGCCGGAGGGGTACTATTTCGACAACAAGATCATAGATACCTACCCGTTGGCGCAGGAAGTCGTAAAGGGGCTCGGGAACTATAAACTCAATTCGGTTGCGGACAAGTTCGGCATAGAGTTTCATCACCACAGAGCCCTTGCGGACGCTTACGCCACGGCGCAGATTTTCATTAAACTTATAAAGAAGAAAAAATGTTTGCCCGAAATGAGTTAAAAACTCTTGCAAAAACCTCTTTATTATGTTATAATAACGATAACGTAGGATAAAAGACTAGTATGAGAACGGTGCCCGTTCTCATATTTCTTTTGTAAGGAGTCGAAAATGAAAGTAAAAAGTAACGAAGAAATAGAAAACGCGCTTCGCGCCGTTGTGGAAGAACAGGGCGTAAGGCTTGCGGAAATCGAGTTTAAACAAGGCAAAAACCCGAGTCTTACGGTGTTTATCGACAAGGACGACGGTATAACGCTTGACGATTGCGAAAACGTGCATAACGCGATAGATCCCGTTCTCGACGAACTCGATCCGACTTACGGCGAACCGTATACGCTTAACGTGTCTTCGTTAGGGCTTGACAGACCTTTTAAAAGAGAAGATTTCGCAGAGAACCTCGGCAAAAAGGTAGAGGTCTGGCTTAAAAAGAGCGTCGGAGGCAAAAAAGAATACGACGGCGAACTCGCGTATTACGACGGCGAGATAATAAGACTTAAAATATCGGGCGACAAAATGCTTACCTTCGACATTAAAAAACAAGTCGAAAAAGTAAACAAATATATAGATTTTTGATAAACGAATAAGGAGAATATATCATGGTAAACAAGGATTTCTTTTCCGCTCTCGAAGATTTGGAAAGAGAAAAAGGCATACCCCAACAAGTATTTCTGGACGCGCTTGAAAACGCTCTCGTGTTTGCGTATAAAAAAGACGCGCATATAAACAGCGAGATAAGGGTTAAAATCAATCCCGAAAAGAACAGCATAAAAATATACAGCGTCAGAAAAGTAGCGGAAGAAGTCGGCGACGACGACAAGACCATTTCTCTCGAAGAAGCGAGAGAAATCAAAAAGAGTTACAACGTCGGCGACGAAGTCGTTGAAGAAATCGTTCCGAAAGATTTCGGAAGAATAGCGGCGCAAACGGCAAAGCAGGTAATTTTGCAAAAACTGCGCGAAGTCGAAAGCAAAAACACTATGAGCCTTTACGAAGATAAAGAAGGCGAACTTATGACGGGTATCATAAGAAGAATAGAGGGAGATTCCGTTTACGTCGAACTCGGCGAAAATCAGATAGACGGGCTTCTTGCGGGACAGGACAAAGTTCCCGGCGAGAAATACGAACTCAACCAAAAGATAAAAGTATTCGTCAAAAAGGTAAGAAGCGCGGGTAAAAACGCGCAGATACTCGTTTCGAGGTCTTCGGGCGGACTCGTGAAAAGACTGTTTGAAGAAGAAGTTCCCGAAATAAAACAAGGCGTGGTGGAAATAAAAGCCATTGCGAGAGAAGCGGGACAAAGGACGAAAATTGCGATAGCGAGCAACGATCCGCAGGTAGATCCCGTGGGCGCGTGCGTCGGTACGAAAGGTATGAGAGTCAATTCCGTTGTGGCGGAACTCGGCGGAGAAAAGATAGATATAATCACGTGGAGCGAAGATCCTCTCGAATTCATCGCAAAGGCGTTGTCGCCGGCAAAGGTGCTTAAAGTTACCGCGCTCGACGGAGAAAAGTCGGCAAGGGCGATAGTTCCCGACGATAAGTTGTCGCTTGCTATCGGAAGAGACGGTCAGAACGCAAGACTTGCGGTAAGACTTACCGGTTGGAAAATAGACGTCAAGTCGGAGTCGAGCGAAAACGCAAGACTTGCCGAACTCGGGGAAATGCCCGAATAATCCTTTAACGTTAGGAGTTTTGTTTAGTGAATAAATACGAACCGCTTCGCACTTGCGTTGCGTGCAGAAAAAAACAAGAAAAGAAAAATATGCTACGGCTTGTCAAAGACGAAACGGGCAGTGTCGTCGCGGACGAAAAAGGCACTCTTGACGGAAGAGGGGTTTACGTCTGCAAAGACGGCGCGTGTTACGATTTGCTCGTTAAGAAAAAAGGGCTGGAACGGGCTTTTAAAAAGAAGATAAGCGAAGAAGAGTATAATCGCGTCGCGGAGGCAATAAATGGACGTAAGGGACGGTAAAGTAATCTCGTATATAGGATTCGCCGTGAAATCGAGAAAGTTCGTAAGGGGAATATATTCGATAAAACTTTTAAAAAAGGCGAACCTTCTTATGGTAGACGGCGGAGCGGGCAACAACAGTCTGCACGAAGCGGAAATACTTGCCGAACGGCTCAAATGTCCGCTTGTCGAAACGGCGGAACCGCTTGAAAATTATACTCACGTAAAAAACTGCAAGTTAATAGCGATAACGGACGAGAATCTCGCCAAAGGCATTTTAAACAATCTCGGCGGAGCGTTCACAAACAAAAACGGAGGCATGAAGAATGACGGAAAAGAAAGAAATTAAAAACGAAAATATAAAAAGAGTAACCGAACTTTTCGGAAGCGAAGACGGCGTGGGCGGTCTTTTAAAAGATTTGAAAAACACGATAGGTTCGATGAAAAAGGTTATGGGTTCGCTTGACGAAAAAGCGAAAGAACTCGCAAAGGCGGAGGTTAAAGAAGAACAACCCGCCCGTGAGGAAAAGCCCGTAATCGAGAAAAACGAAGAACAAGCCCCCGTAAGCAAAGAAGAAAAGTCGGAAACGCCCGTAAAAGAAGAGAGCGTAGAAACCGCCGGCGCGTCGGAGGCGGAAAAGCCCTCTGCCGAAAATACGGAAACGGTTCAACCCAAAGCCGAAAAAACCGAACCCGAAAAAAAGGAAGAGGAAATAAAAACGGTTAAGACGCCTGCGGAAGAACCCAAAAAAGAGGAAAAGAAAAACACCGTCGGCGTAGTCGTAAAGCGTAATATTTTCGACAACCCCATTCCGAAAAAGGAATACGTTATAAGAGATAACAGAACGGAAAGCGAAAAACGCGCGTCGGAAAGGGCTAACGGCAAACCGAGAGAATACGTAGCCAAAAACGACAACCGTCCGCCGAGAGCGGGCGCGGGATTCGGCAAGCCCAACGGCGGATTCGGTAAACCGACGGGCGGAGCGGGATTCGGCAAGAAACCCTCCGGCGGAAGCGCGCCTCTTCCCGAATACGTTGCTCCTTCTTCTGTAAGAAAAGGAGACGCGGGCAAGAAAAAAGGCTCCGACAGAGGTTATGACGATAAAAAGCAGATGAACAAGAGGGCTCTTTTGAAAGGTCAGGTTTCCGTTGCCGATTTCGACGAAAACAAGACGGGTTACAGAAAATTAAGAGTCAAAAAGGACAAGAAAGAAGAAAACAAGCAGACTATAAAGATAGAGAAAGCGGTTATCAATACGGATATAATACCTCTTAAAACGCTCAGCGAAAAGTTAGGTATTTCCGCTATCGAAATTACCAAAAAGTTGTTTAAAGAGGGTATTTTAAAGACGATAAACGACAGCGTCGATTACGATACGGCGGCGTATATCGCAAGCGATTTGGGCATAGAACTTGAACTTAAAATGGACAAAACCGCAGAAGATTCTTTGGCGGAAGCGTTCGACGGAAAAGCGGACGACGAAAAAGATTTGGTTACCCGTCCTCCCGTCGTTACGGTTATGGGACACGTAGACCACGGTAAAACCTCCCTTCTCGACAAAATAAGAAAAACGAGCGTCGCTTCGGGCGAAGCGGGCGGAATCACGCAACACATCGGCGCGTATCAGGTTACGCTCGGCGGTAAAGTGATAACTTTCCTCGATACCCCGGGACACGAAGCGTTTACGGCTATGAGAATGCGCGGTGCGCAGGCGACGGATATAGCGATTATAGTAGTCGCGGCGGACGACGGCATAATGCCTCAGACGGTAGAAGCGATTAACCACGCGAAAGCGGCGGGAGTCGAAATAATAGTCGCGGTAAACAAGATAGATAAGCCGGAAGCGAATATAGACAGGGTTAAAACTCAACTTACCGAACACGGGCTCGTTCCCGAAGAATGGGGCGGAAACGTTATGTTCTGTCCGGTATCCGCAAAGACGGGCGAGGGTATAGAAAATCTTCTCGAAAACATTCTTACAATGGCGGAAGTTATGGATCTTAAAGCCAACCCGAACAGAAAGGCGAAAGGCGTGGTAATAGAAGCGAAACTCGATCAGTCGAGAGGTCCCGTCGCTACGGTACTCGTTCAGAACGGTACTCTTAAAGTTACCAACAGCATAGTAGTCGGCACGGTAGTCGGTAAAGTAAGGGCGATGGTAGACGACAAGGGAAGAAAACTCAACTCCGCAGGTCCCGCTACTCCCGTATCTATTATGGGACTTGACGAGGTACCCAACGCGGGAGATATACTTTACGCGGTAGAAGAAGGCAAACTTACCAAAATGGTTGCCGAAGAACGTAAAAACAAAGAAAAGGAAGAACGTCTTAAAGCGATGCAGAAAGTTACGCTCGACGACGTATTCAATAAAATCGCGGAAGGTCAGTTGAAAGTTCTCAACATACTCGTAAAAGCGGACGTTCAGGGTTCGGTAGAAGCGGTCAAACAGTCCTTGCTTAAACTTTCCAACGACGAAGTAAGGGTAAACGTCATTCACGCGGGCGCGGGCGCAATCAACGAGTCGGACGTTATGCTTGCGGATTCTTCCAACGCGATTATCATAGGCTTTAACGTCCGTCCCGACGCGAAAGCGAAAGCGATGGCGGAAAAGAGTAAAGTCGACATTAAACTTTACAGAGTTATTTACGAAGCGATAGAAGACGTCGAAAAGGCTCTTAAAGGTATGCTTGCTCCGAAGTTCAAAGAGATTTATCTCGGCAAAGCGGAAGTAAGAGACGTGTTCAATATAACGGGCGTCGGTATGGTTGCGGGTTGCTACGTAACGGAAGGTAAGATATTAAGGGCGAGCAAACTGCGTATTTACCGCGACAACGTTATGATATGCGAAGGTAACGTTCGTCAGTTAAAGAGATTCAAAGACGACGTCAAAGAAGTGGGCGTCGGGTTCGAATGCGGTATTTCGATTGAAAAGTTCAACGACATAAAGGTGGGCGATTTCATCGAAAGTTATCAGGTCGAACAACAGGAGCAATAATGAAAGTCAATCGTACGGACAGACTTAACGGCGAGATAATGAAAGCCGTTTACGAAATAATAAGCAAAAAACTTAAAAATCCGGACATAACGGCTATGGTCAGCGTTACGAAAGTAGATTGCGCGCCCGACCTTAAAAACGCGAAAGTTTGGATAAGCGTGTATTCGTCGGACAAGGAAAAGGAAAACAAAACTTTCCTTGCCGTAAAAGACAGCGCGAAACAGATAAGATACGAACTCGCGCACATGCTTACCGTAAGGACGGTTCCCGAACTGCATATAGTCAGGGACGAAAGCATGGAATACAGCGCGAGAATAGACAAATTACTCGGCGGGCTTAACATAACGCCCGAAGAAACGGAAGACTGAATGATAACCTTAAAGGAAATTGCGGACAAACTGAATAATAAAAAAAAGATTGCGATTTTCGCGCATATTCGCCCTGACGGGGACGCTCTCGGTAGCGCGTTCGCGCTTAAACTCGCGTTGAACAAGGCGGGTAAGGTTGCGGAAGTGTTGTGCGACGGGAAAACGCCCGAAAAGTTTTTGCTTTTAAACGAAAAATACGGCGAACTCAAAACGGAGTCGGACGGCGATTACGATTGTTATTTTGCCGTAGACGTAAGCGACCTTGCAAGGCTTGGCAAGTTTTCCCGCGAGTTCGAGAAAGCGAAAGAAACTTTCTGCGTGGATCACCACGTTTCAAACACGGGTTTTGCGAAATATACTTTCGTACGCGAAACCGCGTCCGATTCGGAAAACGTTTACGAACTCATAAAACTTCTCGGGGTGAAAGCGGACAAGGAAATCGCGTCTTTTCTGCTTACGGGCATAGTTACGGACACGGGTGCGTTTTCGCATAAAAACGTACGTCCCGAAACGTTGAAAACGGCGGGCGAGTTAATGACTTTCGGCGTCGACCTGAACGAAATTATTTACAACACGTTTAAATTGCAAAGCAAGCAAAGGGCAAAACTTTTTGCGCTTACGATGGACAAAATAAGATATTTTCATAACGACGGGCTCGGCGTAATCGTCGTAACGAAAGAAAATCTCGAAAAAACGGGCGCGCTTCCCGAAGATACGGAAGGGTTTATAGATTTCGTTATGTCGATAGACTCCGTTCGGGTAGGAATATGCCTTTTGGAAATGAAAGACAAAACGTATAAAGTGAGTTTCAGAAGCAAAGGAGCGGACGTAAACGCAATGGCTAACGTTTACGGCGGTGGCGGACACGTTCTCGCAAGCGGTTGTATGATAAACGGTTATCTCGAAGACGTTATCGACAAACTCGTCTATACGGTAAAACAATACACGGAGTTTTAAGGTGAACGGATTTATAAACGTTATTAAACCCGTCGGAATATCTTCCGCAGGGGTGGTGGCGAAAGTAAAGCGCGCTTTAAAGTGCGACGCGGGACATATGGGAACGCTCGATCCGATGGCTACGGGGGTTCTTCCCGTCGCGCTCGGCAAAACGTGCCGACTTTTCAATTACCTTATCGATAAAGAAAAGAGTTACGTCGCGGAGTTCGTTTTCGGGTACGAAACGGACACTCTCGACAAAACGGGGAAGGTTACGGCGACCGTCGAAAAGGAAGTAAAAGAAGAGGACGTAAAAAGGGTTCTGCCCGATTTCATAGGCGAAACGGAACAGATACCGCCCAAATACTCGGCTAAATGCGTCGGCGGGGCAAAAGGGTATGCGCTTGCGAGAAAGGGCATCGATTTTGAACTTAAACCCAAAACGGTAAGCATATTCGGGCTTGACGTTATAAGTTACGAAAACAACAGACTTAAAATAAAAATAGATTGCGGTGGGGGTACGTACGTGCGTTCTCTCGGAAGAGATATCGCCTACGCTCTCGGCACGGTTGCGACTATGGAAAGCCTTGACAGAACAAAGTCGGGCGTGTTTGAATATTCCAACGGCGTAACTCTGGAAGAGTTTCTTTCGTCGACGGACAAAGAAAAGTATATTTTACCCGCCGATTTGCCTTTGACGTTCGACAAAATATATCTCGACGGAGAAAACGCGAAAAGATTGAAAGACGGGTTGCCCCGTTGGTGCAAAAAACCCGAAGGGCTTTATGCGGTATATTCACCGCAAGGCATACTTTGCATAGGCGAAGTGAAAGACGGAAACTTAAAGGGAAAAACTTATGTCGACGGATAAAACGGTTGTGGCTCTCGGCAATTTCGACGGAGTACATAAAGGTCATAAAAAGGTAATAGAAAAAGCGGTTGAGTTCGCGACCGAAAGGGGCGCGATACCTTGCGCGATAACTTTCGACGGAAGAAAAGATTGTATTTTCGATTTGACGGAACGCATAAGACGGCTTAAAGATCTCGGAATAAAAAGCGTTTACGTAATAGAGTTTACGCAAGAGATTAAAGACACCCCCGCACGCGAGTTTATAGAAAAACTTACCGAAAAAGAGAACGTAACGGCTTACGTTTGCGGTTACGATTTCACTTACGGCAAAGGCGCGGAGGGCAACGCGGAAACGCTTAAAGCGTTCTGCGACGAAAAGGGCATAGACCTTTCCGTGATAGATAAGGTGGACGAAAAGGGCGAAAAAGTTTCGGCAACGATTATAAGAGAAATGCTTAAAAAAGGAGATATAGTCGGGGCGAACGCGCTTTTGACGGAGCCTTACGCGGTTTTCGGAAAAGTGGTTCACGGCAAAGGGCTAGGCAGAACGATAGGCTTTCCGACAGCCAACGTAAGCCCTTACGATAACGTTATAAGCGTTAAAGAGGGCGTATATAAAGGCAAAGTCGTTTACGGCAAAAAAACTTACGGGTGTATTATAAATTACGGTAGCAAACCCACCGTACGGGACGATAACGTGAGTCTGGAAGTTTATATAAAAGGGTTTAAAAAAGAGATTTACAACAAAGAAATAAGCGTAGAGTTTACGGACAGACTGCGAGACATAAAAAAGTTTGAAAGTCTTGACGGTTTGAAAGAACAACTGAAAAAAGACGCGGAGAGTTTGAAATGATAAAGTTCGGACCGAGCGGAAACTCGGAAGAGTTTTACGAAGCGGGATTTAAAAAAACGGAAGATTGCGTAAAATGGCTTAAACAAAAAGGCGTGGACGCGTATGAATATTCTTTCGGCAGAGGGGTTAATATTTCGGACGAAAAGGCGGAGATTTTAGGCGACGCTTTCGGCGAACAGGGAATAGAACTCACCGTGCACGCGCCGTATTTTATAAACTTTGCCAATCCGGACGACGAGATGGCGTGTAAGTCTTATAATTATCTTTTGGAGAGCGCGGAAAAAATGAAACTTATGAAGGGCAACCGCATAATTTTTCACCCGGCATCGCAAGGCAAAGCCACGAGAGAAGACGCGGTAAACCTCGTTAAAGAAAGACTTAAAAAAATGTGCGAGTTCATATATCTTAACGGGTACGACAATATGTATTTTTGCCCCGAAACGATGGGTAAACTCGCTCAGATAGGCACCGTTGAAGAGATAACGGAGTTTTGCAAAATAGATAAAGTATTTTTGCCGGCGGTGGATTTCGGACATATAAACGCAAGGGAACAAGGCAGTTTAAAAAGTACGGAAGATTATAAACAAAGGCTCGAATATATGATTTCCGAACTCGGCTACGAGCGAATGAAGCATTTCCACGTACATTTTTCAAAGGTACAATACACGGCGAAAGGGGAAGTGAAACACCTTACTTTCGAGGACAACGTGTTCGGCCCCGATTTTTATCCTTTGTCCGTCGCGCTTAAAGAATTGAAGTTAGAGCCCGTCATAATATGCGAATCGGCGGGAACGCAACTGAAAGACGCTCTCGAAATGAAAAGAATATATTTCGGCGAGTGATTTCCTTACGCGGCGGCGAAACAAATTATCGTACGCGTTTGACAATATACCGTTACGTATGGTATAATAAACGAGTTAAAATGCTTGCGTTGGGCGAGGAATAGAAAGAAAATGTTAAAAGGCATTAAACCGGACGGCGATTCGGTATATATAATCGCGGACGAAAAACAGAGGTTTTATTTCACGGGATTCAAGTCGAGTTTCGGCTATCTCGTAATAACGGAAAAAGAAAACGTATATTATACCGACTTGCGTTATCTTTCCGCCGTAAAGGCAAGGCTTAAAGGCAGTAACGTAAAGGTAGAAGAAGCGAATTCTTTCGAGCCCGTCAAAAAGTATATAGCGGACAACGGGTTTAAAAAGATAGGAATCGATTATACGGTAACTTTCGTTTCCGACGAAAAAGATTTTAAATCGACGGGGCTTGAAGTGTTCGATATTTCGGGCGAACTTTGTTCCGTTATGGCGATAAAGACTCCCGAAGAGTTGAAAATAATAAAAGAAAGTTGCAAAATCGCCGAGGAATCTTTTTACGAGGTTATAAAACTTCTTCGTACGGGCATAACCGAAAAAGAGGTCGCCAACGAATTCGAGTATATAATGAAAAAGAAAGGCGCGGAGGACGTGAGTTTCGATTTGATTATCGCTTTCGGCGCGAATTCGGCGGTTCCTCATCACGAAACGGACGATACGAAACTTAAAGAAAACGACGTCGTTTTAATGGATTTCGGGTGTCTGTACAAAGGGTATTGCTCGGATATGACGAGAACGTTTATTTACGGCGAGCCGTCGGAAGGGTTTGTAAAAGACTATAACGCCGTTCTTCTTTCCGCAAAAACGGCGGAAGAGAATATAAAAGAAGGAATGACGGGCAGGACGGCGGACGCTTTTGCGAGAGACGTTTTAGGCAAAGCGGGGCTTGCAACCTACTTTACGCACAGTTTGGGGCACGGCATCGGGGTAAACATTCACGAATATCCCAGGTTATCCGTAAAGGCGGATAACGTGCTTAAAAACAATATGGTGTTCTCGATAGAACCCGGCGTGTATCTCGACGGGGCGTACGGAATAAGAATAGAAGACACGGTCGCGCTGATAGACGGCAAGGTAGAAAGGTTTATGACGGACGACAAGTCTTTGATGAAAATCGATATAAAAAAATAATCATATAAAAGAAAAAATCCAAGGAGAAACATTTATGATTTTAGCAGGTGATATCAGAAAAGGTGTTACGATAGAACTCCCCAACGGTATATTCGTATGCGTAGACTTCCAGCACGTAAAACCGGGCAAAGGCGCGGCTTTCGTAAGAACAAGACTTAAAAACATCGTTACGGGCGCGGTTCTCGAAATAACTTTCAACCCGTCGGAAAAACTTACCCTTGCGGTAATCGAAACGAAGAATATGACGTATTCTTACAACGACGGCGAACTTTATTATTTCATGGACGACGCTTACGAAATGACTCCGCTTAACTACGAACAGGTTGCGGACGCTCTTCGTTGGATAAAGGAAAACGACCCCGTAGTCGTTAAGTTCTTTAAGGGCAAGGCTTTCAGCGTAGAATGTCAGAACTTCGTCGTTTTGAGAATTACCGAATCGGATCCTTCCGTTAAGGGCAACACCGCTACCAACGCATTGAAAGACGCGGTTCTCGAAACCGGCACGAAGATTCAGGTTCCCATGTTCGTAAACGAAGGCGATCTTATAAGAATCGACACGAGAACGGGCGAATATATGGAAAGAGTTAAAGAGTAAAATCTTATTACGGGCTTAAAAAATCAAGCCCGTTTCTTTTAAAGGATTTTTATGAAAAATTGTCTGATAACGGGCGCGAGCGGAGGCATAGGCTTCGGCATTGCCGAAAAACTTGCGGGGCTCGGTTATAATCTCGCTCTTCACTACAACGAAAACGAAGAGAAAATAAAAGAACTCGAAAAAAACGTTTCCGCATACGGCGTAAAACATATAACCGTGCGTGCGGATTTGAAAGATACGGGCGATATAAAAAGAATGTTTTCCGAATGTGAAAAAGCATTCGGGTTTATCGACTGCGTCGTTTTAAACGCGGGCAAAAGCGTTATAAAACAGATAAACGACACTACGGAAGAAGATTTCGACGAACTCGTCGGGGTGAATCTCAAAGGGGTATATTTTACGGCGAAAGAGTTCGCTATGCCTATGATAAACCGCAAACGGGGTAATATCGTTACGGTTTCTTCTATGTGGGGCATAGTCGGCGCGTCCTGCGAAACGGCTTATTCGATGACGAAAGGCGGGGTTATAACTTTCACCAAAGCGCTTGCGAAAGAACTCGCCCCGAGCGGTATAAGAGTAAACTGCGTCGCGCCGGGGGTGATAGACACTAAAATGAACGAAAAACTCGGCAAAGAAACGCTCGAAGCCCTTACGGAGGAAACGCCTCTTATGAGGTTGGGTACGCCGGAAGACGTGGCGAACGCCGTTGCGTTTTTGTTGGGAGAGGAAAGTTCTTTCGTTACGGGGCAGGTTCTTGCCGTGGACGGCGGAATAACTCTTTGACGGAAAAGGTATAAATATTTTACGTTCGGGTATAATCATATCAAAACGACGATAAATTACATAACATACAATAAGGGGTATATTTTACGGAATATATTCCTTTGCGTTGAAGCGTCGTTTTACGAAGGTGATTTTATGAACGTTAAAAGAGGAGAATTGTATTACGCCGATTTGAGTCCCGTCGTCGGTAGCGAACAAGGGGGAGTGCGTCCCGTGCTTATCGTGCAGAACGACGTAGGCAACAAATACAGCCCTACGATAATAGCGGCGGCGGTTACGAGCAGAATAAACAAGGCGAAACTGCCCACTCACATAGAACTCGGCGCGCTCGAATACGGGCTTAACAAAGACAGCGTTATACTTCTCGAACAGATAAGAACGCTCGACAAAAAGAGACTTAAAGAACGCATAGGCGAACTGCCCGATTTTATGATGAACAGGGTGAATGACGCTCTTTTGATAAGTTTGGGATTCGGCGAAAAACAAAATGCAAGACGACTTACGGCGGAGTAAGTCGTTTTTTTTCTTAAAAGCGTAAAAAGACTTTAAAAAAAACGGAAGATATGATATAATGAATACGATTATTCTTTAAAATCAAAGGATAGCGGGAGAAATTATGACTAATTTAACGTTACTTACGGATTTATACGAACTTACGATGATGGACGGATATTACAGACAGGGCAGACATAACGAGGTCGCCGTGTTCGATTTGTTTTTCCGTCAGAACGGCACTATAACCTATTCCGTCGCATGCGGACTCGAACAGGCTGTAAATTATATTCTCAATCTTAACTTCGGCGAAGAAGAGATAGCGTATCTGAAATCTCTCGGCATATTCGGCGAAGGGTTTCTTAACGAACTTAAAAACTTGAAGTTTACGGGAGATATATACACCGTGCCGGAAGGAACGGTCGTTTTCCCGGGCGAGCCTATTCTTACGGTGAAAGCGCCCGTTATGCAGGCGCAACTCGTAGAAACCGCGCTTCTTAACATAATAAATCATCAGACGCTTATTGCGAGCAAAGCGGCGAAAGTCAGATACAGCGCGAAAAACGATTTGGTAATGGAGTTCGGACTACGCAGAGCGCAGGGACCGGATGCGGGTATTTACGGCGCAAGGGCTTCCGTTATAGGCGGTTGCGACTCGACGTCTAACGTGCTTGCGGGCAAAATGTTCGATATTCCCGTTTCGGGTACGCACGCGCACAGTTGGGTTATGAACTTCAAAAGCGAAACGGACGCTTTCAGAGCGTATGCGGAAGTTTACCCCGACAACGTTCTTCTTCTCGTCGACACGTACGACACGTTAAAGCAAGGCATACCTGACGCCATAAAGGTGTTTGACGAAATGAGAGCCAAAGGTTACGAGCCGAAAGGCATAAGAATAGATTCGGGCGACCTTGCTTATTTAACCAAAAAGGCAAGAAAAATGCTTGACGACGCGGGTTATCCGAACGCGAAGATTTGCGCAAGCGGAGATCTGGACGAAAAGTCGATAGCGTCTTTGAAAAGTCAGGGGGCTAAAATAGATTCGTGGGGTGTCGGAACGAAACTCATAACGAGCGAGGATATGCCCGCGCTCGGCGGAGTGTACAAACTTTCGGCAAAAATAGAAGACGGCAAAGTGATTCCGAAAATCAAGGTGAGCGACAACTCTGCCAAAATAACCAACCCCGGATTCAAGACTTTTTACAGAGTATACGACGAAAACGGCAAAGCCGTTGCCGACCTCATTGCGCTACGGGGAGAGAAAATAGATACGACCAAACCCCTTAAACTTACCCACCCGACGGAACGGTGGAAGAGTATGGTTATAGAAAAGTATACTTTGAGAGAATTGCCCGTAACGGTAATTAAAGAGGGAAAACTCGTTTACGATCTTCCCAAACTCAAAGACATAAAGGAATATGCCCGGAAAGAGTTAGATTCTTTTTGGGACGAATATAAAAGAATAGACCAACCGCACTTGTATAAAGTAGACTTATCCGACGGGCTTTACGAGTTAAAGACGAGTATGTTGGAAGAAATCAGGAGTAAGTAATTTGAAATCGGATAAGAAAAGAAAATATACCGATAAAGAAATAGCGGAAATCGTGGAAAAGGAATCCGCTCCGTTAAGGGCGCGGGCGGAGGAATTGAAAGCCGAACTCGACGATATTATTCGCGAGAACGAAAGGCTTAAAAAAGAGAACGCGAAGTACAAAGAAAAGCAAGAGGACGTTATCCGCGCTCTTTCGACGGCTAAAAAGCAGGCGGACGAATATACGGTTAAACTTTCCGAACTGTACGATTGCGAAGTGCAAAGACTTAAACTGTTTTATTTAAAATGGCAGTCGTATTTCAATTATCTTTCGGAAACGTACCCCAACTATCGCGTAACGGAAAAGGTTAAAAAAATCAAAGAAAAACTCGCAAGGCTGTTCGGAAGAACGAGGAGCAACAAGGCGGAGATTGACGACATTTATTCGGAAATAGAAAACGAAACGGCGTCTACCGATCTTTCTTTCGATCCGAAAGCGAAGATAAACGATTACATACAAAGCGAAAGCGGATTCGATATGAATAAGGTGTTATATCCCGACGAAAGCGAACTCGACTTGGAGGACTTATGCAAAGAACTGGGAATAAATTAAAAGTCAATATTTTGTTTTCGATATTGCTTCCTATGGTTGTCGCGATACTTTTCGTCGTTATAGATCAGGTTGTCAAGACGGTCGTCAGGGTAAAATACGGAATGGCGGGCAACTATACGGTCATAAAAGGTTTTTTCGCGATAACGCCTACGTATAACTCGGGCGCGGCTTACGGAATGTTTAACGGCAAAGCGTGGGCGCAGGATTTTTTCATTGCGCTTACTTCCGTCGCTCTCGTGCTGTTCTTCGCTTTTTTCTACATAATAAAACCGTATAAATACGTTGCGAAATACGGCGTCGCGCTGATGATTTCGGGAACGGTCGGCAATTTTATAGACAGAGTCGCTATGAGAAAAGTCGTAGATATGTTCAGAATATCTTTCGGCAGTAAAGACGTTTTCGGAATATTCAATATCGCGGACGTTTGTTTGTGCGTCGGCGTAGCGTTGGTGATTCTGCATTTTTTGTTTCTCGACGAAGACGCGCTTTTCAGAACCAAGGCAAGCAAAGAAAAACTTAAAGCAAAAATAAAAGAAAAATATTACGATAACGAAAATGAGTGAAAAATATACGGTTTCCGTTCTTTACGACGGGGAACGCGCCGACGTGTTTCTTTCCGCGGTTACGGGCAAAACGCGTTCGCACGTACAAAAGGCGATAGAACTTTCTCTCGTTAAAATAAACGGCAAAGAAATCAATTCTCATTACAGAGTAAAGGCGGGGGATATTGCGGAATACGCCGAACTTCCCGTTAAAAGCGCGGATATAAAGCCCGTAGACATACCGATTGAAATAGTTTACGAGGACGACGATATCGCCGTTATAAACAAACCGCAGGGGCTTACCGTGCACGCCGGCGCGGGTACGGGGGACGAAACTTTGGTCAACGCACTTCTTTTTAAACTCGATAATCTGTCGGGAATAAACGGAGAATTAAGACCGGGCATAGTTCACCGTATAGATAAAAACACGTCGGGGCTTCTTGTCGTTGCAAAAAACGACGAAGCGCACGTTAAACTCGCAAAACAGATTGAAAGCAAGGAATGCAAAAGGATTTACGTCGCTCTTTTAGAGGGCGTGGTTAAGTCGGACGGCGGAAGAATAGAAACAAAAATAGACAGAGATAAAAAGAACAGAACGCTTATGGCGGTATCTTCCGCGGGAAGAGTCGCTATAACCGATTATAAAGTTCTTCAAAGATATAAAAACAACACTCTTACCGAGTTCAGCCTTTTAACGGGCAGAACGCATCAGATAAGGGTGCATGCAAAATATATCGGGCACCCCGTCGTAGGGGATTCGGAATACGGGTATAAAAATCAGAGGTTTAAGTTAAACGGTCAACTTCTTCACGCCGAAAAACTTATACTCACCCACCCGAGAACGGGCAAGGTTATGGAGTTTACGGCGGAATTACCCGATTATTTCAAAGAAGTATTAAGAAAACTGGAAAAGGAAAAAATATAGTATGGCAAATCCCATAGTCGCGATAGTCGGCAGACCGAACGTCGGCAAATCGACGTTGTTCAATAAAATAACGGGCAGAAAGATTTCTATCGTAGAAAACAAGCCGGGCGTTACGCGGGACAGAATATTCGCGGACGCCGAATGGTGCGGAAAACCCTTTTCGCTTGTAGACACGGGCGGACTCGAACTTAAAAGCGCGGACACTATGTGGAAACACATAAAAACGCAGGTAGAAATAGCGATAGATACGGCGGACGTGATAATTTTCGTTGTAGACTATAAAACGGGGCTCGGGGCAGACGATTACGAAGTTGCGGACAAGTTGAGAAAAAGCAGAAAACCCGTTGTGCTCGCCGTGAATAAAATAGACAACTATTCGCCCGATAAGGTGTTCGATTTTTACGAACTCGCGTTGGGAGAACCTTTTGCCGTTTCGGGAGAACTCGGACAAGGCATAGGCGACCTTCTCGACGAAGTGTGCGCTAATTTCCCCGAGGGTAAGGGAGAGGAAACGGAGGATATAAAAGTCGCCGTGGTAGGTAAACCCAACGTAGGCAAGTCAAGTCTTTGCAACAAACTTTTAGGGTACGAGCGGACGATAGTATCTAACGTTGCGGGTACTACGAGAGACGCAATCGACACGCCCGTTACGGTAGACGGAGTTAATTATACGCTTATAGACACCGCTGGCATAAGAAAAAAACGCGCGGTAGACGAGGACGTGGAATATTACAGCGTTTTGCGTTCTCTTTCGGCTATAAGGCGCGCGGACGTGTGCGTCGCTATGGTTGACGCGAAAGAGGGTATAACCGAACAGGACACCAAGATTTGCGGATATATTCACGAGCAGGGCAAGCCTTGCGTGGTAGTCGTAAACAAATGGGATCTGATAGAGAAAGATACGAACACCGTAAACAAGTTCAATAAAGATATTTTAGAGGACTTAAAGTTTATGGATTACGTGAAAACGGTTTTCGTTTCTGTAAAAGAGGGCATAAGAGTAAACAAGATACTCGCCCTTGCGAAATCCGCTTACGATAACGCTAACAAGCGCGTGCAGACGGGCGCGCTCAATAACCTTATTACGGAAAGCGTCGCTTTAAACGAACCGCCCACGTATCAGAGCAAGAGGTTGAAGATTTTCTATTCGACGGAGGTAAGCGTTTGTCCGCCGACGTTCGTGTTTTTCGTAAACGATACGAATTTGTTGCACTTTTCGTATAAGAGATATTTGGAGAACTGCATAAGGAAAACTTTCGATTTTTCGGGTACGCCGATAAGGTTGGTAGTAAGAACGAGGGAAGAGGACGAAAAATGACGACCGTTCAATGGATAATACTTGCGGTGCTTGCCGTATGTTCCTATTTTATAGGGAATATTAACTTCGCGATGATAATATCCAAAATCAAACACAAAAACATAAAAGAAATGGGTAGCGGAAACCCGGGAACGCTTAATATGGCGAGAAACTTCGGTTTGAAAATCGGACTTTTAACGCTTTTTTTAGACGTGCTTAAAGGGGCGATACCGACGCTCGTCGGCTATTTCGTGTTTTACGAAAAGAAAGTTATGGCGGGTTCTTTCGAGTATGCCGAACTTTCCAAATACGTTTGCGGTTTTATGGTCGTGCTGGGGCATATTTACCCCGTCGTGTACAAGTTTAAAGGGGGCAAGGGTATAGCGAGTTCGATAGGCGTGTTTCTCGCTTCCGAAAGCGTTTGCGGTTGGATGTGGTTTCTTGTTGTAATCGCCTCGCTTTTAATGGCGGTAGTCTTTATATATTTTACGGAGTTCGGCGCAATGGGTTCCTTTATAGCGATCACACCGCCCGCGATAGGGGGGCTTGTGAGAAATTACGTAAGGTATTACAACAGCGATATAAACATAGGGTATACCATAGCCGTTTCTATGATTATATTAGGAATATGTCTTTTGACCTGGTTTGCGCACAGGGCAAACATAAAGCGAATGTTGCAGGGCGAAGAACATCCTACGAGCATAAAGAATATGATACGCAAACTCAAAGAGAAAAAGCAAGCGGACAAAAGCGGAGAAAATCAATCATAAAGGGAAAAAACCTCTCATATACTGAAATAGGTATGCGGGAGGTTTTTTATTTTTATGGAAAAACGCGATATATATAAAGACATAGCGGAAAGAACGGGCGGAAAGATATTCATAGGGGTTGTCGGAACGGTGAGAACGGGCAAATCGACTTTCACGGCGAAAGTGCTTGAAAACCTTATATTGCCTAACGTCGAAGACGAACTTTCCAAAAAAATAGCGACGGACGAAACTCCGCAATCGGCGGACGGAAAGACGGTTATGACAACGCAGTTGAAGTTCGTTCCGCAAGACGCCGTTAAAGTAACGCTCGGCGAAAACGTCGTTGCCGATATGCGTCTTATAGACTGCGTGGGGTATATGGTAGAGGGCGCGTCCGGCGATAAAGAGGACGGTAAAGAACGGCTTGTCAAGACCCCGTGGCGTAAAGAAAAAATGACGTTCAACGAGGCGTCGGAGATAGGAACGAGAAAGGTTATCGGGGAATATTCCACCGTGTGCGTGCTTGTCGTAACGGACGGAAGTTTTACGGGAATATCGAGGACGGCTTACGAAGAAAAAGAAAAGGAAATCGTAAATGAATTAAGAAAAAGCGGTAAGCCGTTCTGCATTCTTTTAAACGTAGCCGACGTAAATGCGGACGGGGTTGCGACGCTAAAAAGAGAACTTTCTTCCCGTTACGGCGCGCCCGTAATAGTAAAGAACGCTACGAAAATTACGGATAAAGACGTTGCCGAGATTCTGGGCGAACTTCTTCTCGATTTCAAGGTAAGAAGAATAGATATAGATTTGCCGAAGTGGGTAAGGGCTCTGGGCGACGACAATCCGCTTATCGCCGAAATAAAGGAAAACGTAAGGAAACTCGTTTGCCCGATAGATAAAATGAAAGATTTCGGCGAACTCGGCAAAGATACGAATGCCGAACGGATCACCCCTTGCGACGTGGAAGAAGTAAATCTTTCTAACGGCGTTATAAAATGCAGACAGGGTATAAAGGACGGCGTGTTCTATAAAGTAATGTCAGAAGAGTGCGGAGAGGACGTTACCGACGAGTACAGGCTGATGAGTTACGTCAAAGCGTTGACGGTTGCGAAAAGGGAATACGACAATATAAAAGACGCCGTCGCAAGCGCGCGGGAATACGGTTACGGCGCGGTGCTTCCGCCCAAAGAATATATTACGGTGGAAGAACCGAAAATAGTCGGGAGTAAAGGAAACTTTAAGGTGCAAATAAACGCGAAAGCGGAAAGTCTGCACGTTTTTAAAGTAGGCGTCAATGCGGAAATAACGCCTTTCGTCGGAGATAAAAAGCGGTGCGAAGAAATGGTGGAGTATCTTAACGACGACGTGGCGAAAGAGAGCGGTGATATTTTAAAAGGCGAATTGTTCGGCAAATCTCTTTCCGAAATAGTTTACGACGGGGTAAAAGCCAAGTTGGATAACCTTAAAAAGGACGCTTCCGAAAAACTCGTAAAGACGGTCGGAAGAATAGTAAACGAGGGAGACGGCGGGGTGATTTGCATACTTTTATAATCGAAAAAAGCAAGTAGCGGTAACAAATACCGCTACTTTTTTAAAAAAACCTATTGAAACGGGCGTAAAAATAGGTTATAATACTTTCAGGGCAATGCCCTAATGAACCACTTACGTGGAAACGAGGGGACTAAATTATGGCTAGATTCAGCGGAAACAACATCAGAAACGTTGCCATAGTCGGCAATTTCGGCGAAGGCAAAACCACGCTTGCGGAAGCAATGCTTTTTAACGGCAAAGCAATCGACAGACAAGGAAGCGTAGCGAACGGCAACACCGTTATGGATTACGATTCGGAAGAAATAGCAAGAAAAATGAGTTTATCTCTTTCGGTGGCTTCCGTCGTGTGGGGAAACACGAAAATAAATATAATAGACGTTCCGGGATTTTTGGATTTCTCGGGCGAAGAAACGTCCGCGCTTACGGCTTGCGGAGGCGCGATTCTCGTTATGGATGCAAACGGGCAGATAACCGTCGGCGCGGAAAGAACGATAGAATATTGTTTAAAAAGAAGAAAACCGATGATAGTTTTTATCAACGGAATGGATAAAGACAACGCCGACTATGCGGGCACTGTATCCGCGCTTCGCGAAAAATACGGCAAAAAACTCGCGCCTATTCAGGCTCCCATTATGGAAAAGGGCAAAATGCAAGGCTACGTAAGCCTTATTTCCGGCAAGGCGTTCGAGTTTATAGAAAACGGCAGAAAACAGATTGAGGAACCCGAGAATATGCGCGACGACGTGGAAGTTATGCGCGTAGAGGTTATGGAAACGGCGGCGGAAAACGACGATACGCTTATGGAAAAATATTTCACGGACGGAACGCTTACGGGCGACGACGTGATTTTCGGCATAAAGAAAGGAATACTCAAAGGGAGTTGTATTCCCATAGTTTCGGGTTGCGCCCTTCATAACAGAGGCGTTATAAACCTTTTGAACGAGATAGTCGACCTTATGCCCGCGCCCGTCGACAGAACGGACGTGGTCGCGCTCGATAAAGACGGCAACCCCGTAAACGTATATTGCGAAGAGAACGCGCCTTTCAGCGGACAGGTATTCAAGACGATAGTAGATCCGTTTGTCGGCAAACTCAGCATAATAAGGGTTTATTCGGGCGTTATGCAAAGCGGAATGACGGTGATAAACGGCAGAACGGGCGATAAGGAAAGAATAAATCAACTTTACGTGTTAAAGGGTAAAAAGCAGGAAACGGTTGCGGAACTTTGCGCGGGAGATATAGGCGCGGTTGCGAAAATGACTTCCGTAAAAACGGGGGATACTCTTTACAGAGAGGACGGAAAGGTAACTTATCCGCAGATACCTTTCGACGAACCAAACCTCGCTATGGCGATTTCCGCAGTCAAGCACGACGAAGAGGACAAGGTTTTCCAAGGGTTTTATAAACTTGCGGAAGAAGATACGTCCTTTAAAATAGAAAAAGATCCTATGACGGGCGAAACTCTCGTAAAAGGACAGGGAGAAACGCAGTTAAAGGTGCTTTGTAAAAAATTAAAAACTAAATTCGGCGTCGAGGCGGAACTCAAAGAACCCAAAATCGCATACAGAGAAACGATTAAGGGAACGGCTTCCGCAAGAGGCAGACATAAACGGCAGAACGGCGGTTCGGGACAATTCGGCGACGTTGAAGTGAAGTTCGAGCCGGGCGCATCGGACGGCGTGTATGAATTCGTGGACGCCGTCGTCGGCGGAGCGGTGCCGAGAAACTTTATTCCTGCGGTAGATAAAGGACTCAGAGAAGCGATGAAATCGGGCGTGCTTGCGGGATTCCCCGTAGTAGACGTCAAGTGTACTCTTTACGACGGATCGAGCCACCCCGTAGACAGCAACGAAATATCTTTCGTTTGCGCGTCCAAACTTGCCTATGACGAGGCTATGCCCAAAGCGAAGCCCGTTATACTCGAACCGGTAGACGAAGTCAAAGTAACCGTACCCGACGCGTATACGGGGGACGTTATAGGCGATTTCAACAAACGTCGCGGTAGAATTACGGGAATGGAAACGGTTGACGGCAAGCAGGTACTTACGGCGGAAGTTCCCAAAGCGGAAACGGCAAAATACGCGATAGATTTAAGAGGAATGACGCAGGGGCGCGGTTCTTACACGGAAAAGTTCGTAAGATACGAAGAAGTGCCTTTTGAAAAGAGCGAAGAGATAATAAAAAACGCTAAAAAATAACGGACGGAGAGAATGAATGATATTAACCGTATGTCCTAACCCGTGCATAGACTGCACAATGGAGTTAGACAGCCTGAACGTGGGCAGACTTAACAGAATAGACAGCAAGATAATCAACTATTCGGGCAAGGCGTTAAACGTTGCAGTGGGGGTTGCAAGACTCGGCGAAGAAGTTACGGCAACGGGGTTTATGTTTGAAAACGACGGAGCGTTGTTCGAGCAGTCTTTGGTTAAAGAAGGCGTTAAAACGGATTTCGTTTATAATAAAGGAAGCGTAAGAGTCAATTACAAAATAATAGACAAAAAATCTATGCTTACCGAGATAAACGACTCGGGCGAAAACGTCGACGAAGAAAAGCAGACGGCGCTCGTCGAAAAAGTTAAGGCGTTATCCGAAAACGCCGAAATAATAGTGATGAGCGGAAGTTTGCCGAAAGGCGTCGGACACGAACTGTACAGAAGGGTGTTCGAGAGCGTCGGCGAAAACGTGATTAAACTTTGCGACACGGAACGAGATAATCTTTTAGAAGCGTTGAAGTGTAAGCCCGATCTTATAAAGCCTAATTTACGGGAACTCGAAAACGTTTTCGGTAAAACGCTGAACTCTAAAAAGGAGATAATAGAAAGCGCGCACAAACTCATAGATATGGGCGCGAAAGCGGTTATAGTATCTCTCGGGGTGGACGGGGCAATTTACACTGACGGAAAAAAGCAACTGTATTCGAGAAGTACAAACGTCGCGGTAAACTCTACGGTAGGCGCGGGTGACGCGATGCTTTCCGCGTCGGCGGTGGCGATAAAAAGAGGCGTCGACGACGAAGAACTTTTAAAAATGGCGGTATCCGCCGGCACGGCGGCGGTAACGACGTCGGGCAGTAATTTGTTTTACAAAAACAAATACGAAGAGATTTACGAAAAAGTAAAAGTCGAAATACTGTAAAATGCAAACGGTCGGGCTAAGCATTACGCTTAGTCCGACTATTTGCTTTATAATAAAAATCGATGACGTTTTCGGATTTCGTTCTTTTGATTTCGGCAAAATAATATGATAAAAAACCAACTTCCGACAAAATAAGACAATATTCGATAATATTCGTCAAAATTCGCTGTTGACGCCGTGCATATTCGGTTATACAATCGAATCGGGTAATAAAATTGCCCGAAAAAAATACAAAGGGGTAGCAGTGATGACGGGAAGATTGAAAAAAGTAGTTGTAATTTTACTCGCGCTGTTTATAACGGCGACAAGCGTTTGTGTTCTTACAAACGTGAACAAAAAGGCTTATGCCGATGCGGAAGTTTCTCAGAACACGGGCGAAGAAGTCGGCACGGAAAGTTTGGCGGAAGGACCGGGCGCGCATACGGCGCTACCGGATCCCACCGGAGATTCTACGTATTATGCGTATAGAAACGCTTTCCCCGCGGGCGCGCAATTTTCCGCATACCCGATGATAACGGTACTCACTCACGGAATGGGTAGCGACGCTACGGTTTGGAGTAACGACATATCAAAAGAAACTCCGCTCGTATCGCATTTTGCTTATGACGAGTTCTCTCTTATAGAAAGATTGCGTTGTAAGTCGAACGCTATCGGTAATCAGGTTGTTCGCGCGGTAATTTCTTCAACGCCTAATACGCCCGCTTCGGGAAATACATATGGGTGTACTTTAAAAAAAGTCGATTTGATTCAGGGAACGAACGGTAAAACATATTCCTCATACGCAAGCGCGCTTTCGTTATCTCAATTAGATCCGACAAAGCATTTAATAGTTATATACGATGCGGAGTGCATGGCTTTTGCGAGTAATAAAGAAGATTTTTACGCGTTTGCAAAAATGCTTTTAGATATAGTATACGCGTTAAAAGGAAAGTCAAACGGTATTTATCCGAAAGTCAACCTTATAGGGCATAGCAGAGGCGGACTTACAAACCTTGCGTTCGCAATGGCGTATCCCGAGTTGGTCGCTTCTTTAACCAGTATAGGGACGCCCTATTTCGGCTCCAACTTCGGTAAGATTAAGTTTCTTGTAGATACCATTATGGGCAGGGGCAATTATGAAAACAAATACAGTGAAAATGACGCTTTTGTGAGCATACAAGACGAATTCGTGCAAAACGATATGGTAACGCGTTGGAACAATAATTACGATGCAAAGTATTCAGACATAAAACTTAAAATATTAGGCGGTTATTCGCGTATCAATTTTATAAAACAAGCGTTAAGAACGTATGGCGAATATTTGCAGGATATAGGCATGACCGGTGAAGAAATAGCGGATCAGATAACAGATTTACAGCGCGGAATATTTTTGCTCGGCGTAACGAACGTTTCGGGCAGTGTCGCTTCCGCTATTAACGATATGGTTAACGCAACGTTTGCCGAAGGCGATGAGAACAGGGCATATTACACGGTAACTACAAACGAAGTCAAAGAGGTTCTGTTGGAGGCTATTCGTCATAACGAAAACGGCAACGACGAAGGAAGTTTGTTCCTTTACGACGATTTGATGGTGAGTTTAAACTCTCAAATCGGCAGAATCTACGAAGGAGTGAGTTACAGAGGGTTTGCGGGAAACACATATAATAAGAGTTTCGGGACGGACATAAACAATATTCAGGCGTATAAGTTTGCACAAGCAAATATGCCGATAGTTCACAATCTCGAAACGAGAGATCCGTTCTTCGTAAACGAAATAGTTTACGGTAACAGTACGACGGAAATTCACGAAGCAATCGAATTAGGCGCATACGAAAGGGTAACGGACGGCGAAAATAACGTTTTAATACCCGTAAATAAAAAGCAGGTTGTCGCCGACGGCAGTGATATACGTTCGGACGTGGTTATAGTACGTTCGAACAGAGTGGAAAGCGTTCTTACCGACGACGGTTATATGAACAATGATTACGACGAAATCGAGTTGAACTGGTTCTTTAATCAATGCTGTATGGATTTGAACTTTAACTCTCTTCCGTCAACCTATAACAAAATTGCCATAACTTTAAGCGGAGACGTTAAAGAGGGCGACGACGGATATCAATGGGTTTCTATATTCAGTACTTCCGCAACGTCGGGTACCCAACATTTGGGGCAAGTGAGAACGGAACATGGCTCGGGCGTAAAAGATACGACGTGGGGTTATACTCTTATTGCCGATTTCGATTTGTTCATAAATAATTTCAGCGACGGCGTAATCGTCATAAGATACAGTGCCAGTGGGCGAGGGGAAGACGACTGGTATTGCAGGAATATAAAAATGACGGTAAGAATATATAATAGCAACAATTAAACGAATTCGGGGCTGACATTTGTCAGCCCCAAACAATACGTATAGTTATGCGCATAACGATAATTTTATGCAAAATCGACAATATTCGACAAAGATTTATATAAAAATATTCAAATAAATATTGACAAACGCATAATATATAGTATAATCTATTTATATATGTGTAAAAACATATATGGTCTTGTATATGTGTAAAAACATATATGGTCTTGAAAAGGTGCAGGAGGGGTAAAAATGAAAAAAAGAAACAAATTATTTTCACTGTTGTTTGTGGCGATACTCGTTTGCGCGTGCGTATTTCCTATGCTGTTCGCTTTCTATTGTCCCGGAGAAGAGAATGATCCGAACTCAAAAACTTTTCTCTATGAAGAGAATAATATAAAGTACTTGTGCGTAAAAGAAACGAAAAAGGCGTATGTCGATCATCTGTTTCCTGCCAAATACGATAAGGAAACCGGTTCTAAAATAGATACGTTGGGCGATGATTTGGAAGTCGTTGTAATACCCGAGGTTATTAAAAACGGAGAATACGAAGTCGTAGGTTTGGTTGCTGACCAAGAGTATTCTTACTATAAAGGCGGTTCCCGTATTATTTCGGATTCCTGGAAAAACATCAGAAAATTATATTTGCCGTATACGGTCGATAGGATGTATTATGGTCATGTTTTTGAGGCGAAAGAAGGAACGTATTATTCCGAAAGACTTCAAGTAGTCGTTCCGAATATATATTCGATGTCGGGATTTTCGTCGGGAAGAACAAAGTTGTATTGTGAGGCATATTTTTCCGGTCCGAATAGCAGTGTTTTATCAATAGCGCCACAGAAACATTACGATATGGTGATGGAAGAGCGAAACGAGTGGGTTGCGGGCGGAGGCGCTTCCTCGCCTGATATTTTCATAGAAAACTTTGCAACGCCCAACTACGTGTTTAATTTCAACTACGAGGGCGCGCCGAACGAGGGAATATACTGGATAGACCTTATCGAGGACGAAAACACGGTATTCGTGTTACCTACAAATCCGACGAGAGAGGGGTATACTTTCGACGGTTGGTATACGGAAGATACCTGCGTAACCAAATGGGATAATCAAATGACGCCTACGACGGAAGTTAAGACGATGTACGCTAAATGGGTACCCGTAGAAACGGAACAACCGACAGAAAGCGAAGAAACGGCTGAATAAAAAAGAATAAACGATACGCGCCCCGCTCGGATTTTCCCGAGCGGGGCGTTGTTTATAGATAACGTATCGTTGCAAAAGTCG